>NZ_JBFVFE010000021.1:0-69488 GCF_052728615.1 Mariniflexile sp.
AAAAATGGAATGAACGTATCAGAAGCGTTGAAACTTATCGCTAAAAATGAATTTCAGTTTGAAAACTGATTAGTTACAAATTTTTATATACCCTAAATTTTTATTGGAATTTTAAAATTTGACTGAAAGTCTAATAATAGAGCAAAGCGCCCTAAAAGTAGAACTAATGACTGTCTATAACATTTTTGTCGGACAACAATGATTTAATACATAAGCTTTTAGAATCTATTTTATAATCATTCAATACTGCATTCCATATGACGACACCAATTACAGAAAAGCTAAAATGCACCATAAAATCGTTAGCAATAATGATTTTATGGTGTATTTTTTTGTTAAACGCCCTTGGTTGTAAAAAGAAAAATCATGAGCAAACGATTCAGTCAACAAAAGTTCCAGACTCCGTAAACAATTCCTATGGCGTTATACTGGAAACCAAACCTGCGAGAACCGATTCTATCAATAACCCCGTATTAAAAGGGTTTAATCCGGATCCCAGTTTGTTACGTGTTGGCGAAGACTATTTTATGGTAACCTCCACGTTTCAATGGTGGCCTGGGATTGCAGTATATCATTCCAAAGATTTGGTGAACTGGCATTTCCTCAATTATGCACTTACCCGAAAGGAACAACTTGATCTTACAGGAATTCCTGGAAATGCGGGTATTTATGCACCACAAATAAGTTATCACGATGGAACATTTTATTTGCTGTACACCATTTTTCGTGAAAGCGGTTGGCCATTCCCAGATGCTGATAATTATTTGGTGACCACAAGCGATATCAGAAAAGGCTGGTCAGACCCCGTACTTCTGCATTCCTCTGGAATCGATCCTTCCTTGTTTCATGATGACGATGGAAAAACATACATCGTATATACACAATTTGATTATCTGCCCAGAGAAGATCAAGGCAATCAGCAAATCTATCTCCAAGAATTTGATTTAGCGCATAAAAAATTTATTGGAGAAGGCAAGATTATTTATATAGGTTCGATTTCCGAAGGGCCTCATTTATTAAAAAAAGATGCCTATTACCATTTAATAACGGCCGAAGGCGGCACCCGTTTTGACCATTATATGAATTCATCCAGAGCAAAAAATATTTGGGGACCGTTTGAGCAATCGCCTTATAATCCTATCATTACTTCGAGAGATAAACCAAAGCAACTATTGCAAAAAGCGGGACATGGGAATTTAATAGAAACCCAAACCGGCGAATGGTATGTAAGCCATCTCGCAGCAAGAACCTTGCCCGATAAGCGAAAATGTCCTTTGGGAAGGGAATCTTCTATCCAAAAAATAAAGTGGACCAAAGATGGATGGTTTCAGTTAAGCAATGGATCCAATGCGCCTTTAGAGAAAGTGCAGGCTCCCGATATCGAAGAAGTTGTTTACCAAAACCCAGAACGTTCTATGCGCGACGAATTTGATGGTGATACGCTTCAGCCTTTTTATTTGACCTTAAGAACGCCATTTAACGACCATTGGTTGAGCTTAAAGGAAAGATCGGGCTATTTGAGAATGCGCGGAAGACAGTCGCCTTTGGGCAAATACGAAACAAGTATTCTGGCCAGAAAAGTGCAGAGTTTTGAATATACCGCAGAGACTGCTGTGGAATTTGAACCCGAAAATATCATGCACATGGCTGGATTGACCTGTTATTATGATGAGCATAATTTTTTCTATCTAAATGTTTCCAAGCACGATTCTTTAGGGAAGGTTTTAAGTATACTGCATGTTGATGGCCCGTCTTGGGGACGCACTTTGGAAGGCAGTCCTGTATCTATTGAAGGGTTGAAAAAAGTGTGCCTAAAAGTTAAGGTAGAATACAGTAACTTGCAGTTTTATTACTCCAGGAACGGAAAGGATTGGATACCCATTGGCCCCGTTTTGGACGCTTCGGAATTATCCGATCTCCATAATGGCAAATGGGGCTTTACAGGTGCGATGGTTGGTATTTTGACAACAGACATGCAATTCAAAAGTAAAACTGCCGATTATGATTATTTTGAGTATCTCGAGCAGTAATTGAACTTCAACAAAGTTCTGCTTCTGAACAAAATATAATTGGTTTTGCACATAATAGGGAGACTGTCTATAAAGCCTATTGTATTTTATTTCTCAGGTTGAGCTTGTCGAAACCAATAGTGATTACCAAGAAGTTAAAAATGTTTCGATAGAGCGCATGCTCTGAAATGAAACATACTTTGTAATGAACTTGCTTCGCAAAGTCTCCCGACTTCGAGAACTGCATAAAATCAAACTTCCTTAAAAAGCAATTGGGTTATTCTATTGACTTCTCAATCCCTGAATGACTGCCATTGACAAGTATTTTAACTTATTATGCAAATCAAGTGTTGAAAAGATTAAAACCCATTACGATTTATAAGACAATATTAGGGGCGTTAGCCCTAAAATCATCGTAGATACAAACGTTAATTAAATAAAAAGGGGCGTAGCCCTGTTATCTCCATAAAATGATACGATAATGAACAAAAAAGATATAGCCCTGAAATTTAATAAACATTGGCAAACACGTACACAATTATTTTATCAAAGATGTCAGGGCCAAAGCCCCTAATCCATCATCATGGCTCATTTTGTTACTACTAAAACTACAGGGCTAGCGCCCCTAAGGCAAGCGCCCACTCCAATTTTCACTCGGCTGAATAGTTACTAACCGGACAACAATGATTTTAAATATTTGATTTTAAAGTATTTAAATATCACTCAAATTTTAAAAACACCCTAAAGTCCCCTCAAGGGGACCATCCATATTTTCAAATTTTCAGTTTCAAATTCAATTTAATTGTCAACAATATCGCTTGATAATTTTTTTTATCTGTTGCCTCTCAATGACGAATGTGATTGATATTCAGTTATTTTGATTCTTGCTTATATCGAACTCAGGTTAATAACTCATTAACTCATTTTCTTAAATCCTCCATCATCCTCACATAACCTTCACAAACTGAATGTAATCGTTATTTTTTACGGCAATAATATAGTGTTTTCCCTTAATCGTTATTTCGCCCAAATCCTTTACATCACCTGGAATAAATAAACCACTTTCCCGGTTTGTGACTGCCGATAAATGACCTTTCCCATCGCCTTTTAAAAATAAACCATTGCCCGCATCGTTTCGGGGTGTTTCAACTTCAGAGGCATATAAATTTCCAGCAATAACGATGTCTAAATTTGAATCGCCATCAAAATCCTTAACTAAAATCTGATTGATACTAGCAATTTGGGCTAAGTTGGGCAGGTTATGGACTATGAATTTTCCGTTATTATTTTCAAGGTAAATGCTAACGAAAGTTTTAGCCTGATAATGTAAAGAATTTTCAAGTTCCTTTTCTGTGTAAACATCTACCAGATCCGCCTTGGAAAAAGTTTCGTAATTCTTGAATTTTTTCGTGATCGCGGGTATTTGTTGTGAAGAGCATGAACGACCACGCACAGGAAACTTTTTGCCATCATTATAATAGCTTAATACAATGTCTTTTTTATTGTTTTTGTCAAAATCATTAACATAAATATCAAAAGTTTCCTCTTTAGTAGCTTGGTATTTGTAATTGGTCCCCAAATTTCCAACCACATAATCCATATCGCCATCATTATCAAAATCGCCTTGTTGGATGCTAAACCACCAACCAGCAGTGTCACCAAGATTTAAGGTAGAGGTTACGTTTTTAAAATGCCCTTTAGTGTTTTTAAATACGGTAATGGGCATCCATTCACCCACAACAATTAAATCGGTAGCACCGTCGTTATCATAATCTGTCCAAATAGCACTGGTAACAAGCCCTAAGTTTTGTAGTTCAGGAGCAACCTCTTGGGTAATGTTGTTAAACTTTGGATGGCCTTTAGTGCTCACATTTTCTAAAATATAGCTATTAGCTGGCATGGGGTAGTTTCCAGGTACCAATCTGCCGCCTACAAATAAATCCATATCGCCATCTTTATCAAAATCAAAAGGATACACTCTAGAGCCACTGGTAATCATTTTTGGCAGGGCAGATTCCATTTTTTTAAACGTGCCATGTCCCTCATTGTGGTAAAAACGATCTTGCAAATTTTTAGATTCAGGGGCAAACTCATTGCCGCCGCTTACCATATAAATATCGTTGAGGCCATCGCCATCGGCATCAAAAATAAGCGCACCTAAATCTTCAGAAAATTTATCTTTAGCAAAATCTTCAATTTGTTGTTTTATAAATCCTTTTTCAGATTGGAAATAAACCCCTGCTTCAAATTGGCTTGCGCCTCCTACAATAAAATCGTCCAGACCATCCCCATTTAAATCACCTACAGCCAGTCCTGGCCCGAAATTGGATGTTTTATGGGGAAGCAATACTTCATATTCAAAATCATCAAACACATTTTCTTGATGTTTATGTTGTACAATTAATGACGCATCTTTCTCGGTTTTAAAAATAGTTTTAGATGGATTTAGTTTTGTAGAAACTTCTTTGGCATTTGCATAATTAACATCTAAAAACTGGTTTTTAGATACATTTTTTAGTTTCTGTATTTTTCCACCTGGCCAAATTATTTTCAGGCTATCAACAATAGAAGCTTGTCCAATTCCAAAGTGAAGTTGTGGTGAAACTGAGGATTGAAACCCCCTGGTAAGCGTCATTTCTTGAAATTGTGTGTTTCCTTGAGTGGAAACGAAAGCTTTAACGCCCAATCCAAATTTGTTTTTATCTGGGCCTTTAAAATTAAGCGTGATAAAATTATTTTTATCGGAAGATTTATTTTCGAAAACAGAAGCTGTGTCATCAATATTATTCGTGATAATTTCAAGGTCACCATCATTATCCAAATCTACATATACACATCCGTTAGAAAATCCTTTATCTGTTAAACCCCAGTCTTCATTTACCTTTTTAAAGGTTAAATCCCCATTATTTTTGAATACAAAATTGTCTATTTTTTCTGATGGAATGGCTAAGCTTTTCTCTAAGGAATTTTTCGGATTTTCATTTAAAGCCTCTTTATTTACTTTTTTAAAATAATCTTGGTTATTTATTTCCCGTCGTGTACCATTGGATATAAAAATATCTTTCCATCCGTCATTATCTAAATCTGCAAAGAGAGGTCCCCAGCTCCAATCCGTATTTGAAACACCTGCTATTCGCGATACATTGCTGAAAACAGGAACTGAATCAAGTAAGTTTCCGTTGTTCATTTGCAGCTCATTTTGCATGTATTGGTAGTGAAACCCAGCATCAACGGTATTCCAAAATAAATTTGGGTTCATGCTTGCCATATTTGCTTTTTGGCGACGATTATCTTTCGCCATCATATCCACTTGTAAAATATCCAATAATTGGTCGTTGTTAAAATCGGCAATATCAACGCCCATACCATAAAATGCCGTTTGTTTGGTGGCCTCCTTTACATGCTCTGAAAAGGTGCCATTTTTATTGTTTATGTAAAAAAAGTCGGGAGAACTAAAATCATTTGAAACATATAGATCTGGCCATCCATCATTGTTTAAATCCCCTACGGTAGCACTTAAAGTTAATCCAAAAGAACGCAAGCCTGCCGCATCGGTTACATTGGTAAAAGTGCCTCCGTCGTTTCTAAACAGTTTGTCTGTTTCTACATCAGATGGATTATGCATTTTGTACTGATAATAACTTTGTAAGGCGTTGAATTTAGTGGGCGGATAATTGGCTACATATAAGTCTAAATCCCCATCCAGATCATAATCGAAAAAAGTAGCTTGGACCGAATTTCCAATATCATCAATACCATATTTAGCAGCACTTTCGGTAAAGGTCAAGTCGCCATTGTTAATATAAAGTTCGTTGTGTTTATTTCCAAATTTACCGCCTACCGAGCAGTAGATGTCCATAAAACCGTCGCCATTTACATCGGCCATGGTAACCCCCGTGTACCAACGGTCGTCCCCAAAAACACCTGCTTTGTCTGTAATATCCTCGAATTGTAAATTTCCTTTATTTAAGTACAATTTGTTTTGAACCATATTGCCCGTAAAATAGATGTCTTGAAGCCCATCATTATTAATATCGCCAGTTGCAATGCCGCCTCCCATATAAATATAGCCGTAAGTAAAATAGTTTAGAGAATCGTTTTCCGTTAAGTTATTTGAAAAATCTATACCAGTTTCCTTGGCATCTAGCATGTGAAATATTTTGCCAGATTCTGTTTTTTTTTCAGAACAAGACAAGAGTGCTAGCGAGAATGAAATAAATAAAAAAAAGGGTTTCATAAAGAGATAGTTTAGTTTGGGCTAAATGTAGCAATTACGCCTTGAAAATTGTAATCCTTTAAGTTGAAATTGGTTCTGATTTTTAAATAAGGAGATTTTTTTTTGGATTGTTAAATATTCTCAAATAATAGGAAAGTAGAAAACATAATAACTTATTTGAACTTTTTATGCTATTGAAAAAGTTAATGAAAAGCACACCTAGCAAAGATTGAAAATCTCCGTTTATAGATTTTACGTTTTGGTTAAGAACAGAAAGTCAAGATGAGTTCAATTTAAAAAAATGTCCTTTATCATTCGAAAAGAAGTGGGAAGAATTTTCCGCTCATTTTCTCTCCTTTTTTAATAATTGGTACGCCCCTTAGTAGTTCTTCATTCGTGTTGCTAACGGTGCCATCTGCAAAAACATTTAATACAAAAGCGCGTCTGGCAAATTCGGACTTGTTTTCAAAAGAGCCGTGTACCATTAAAGGATGGTGGAAACTGGCATATCCTTTTTTTAGTTCGATGGGGATGGGTTTAAATTCTGCTTTTTGTTCTTCGGAAAGAAACTCCATGATGCCATCCATATTTCCCGCTAATTCGGGTTTATCAAGCAAACCCCAACGGTGACTTTTAGGAACATAATATAAACAACCGTTTTGTGTGGTGGCATCGTCCAAACCTGTCCAACACGTTAAATGTTGCATTGCGGTTGTTCGTGTCCAATACGAATAGTCTTGGTGCCAAGCGACCACGCCGCCATTAAAAGCTGGTTTGCAAAATAACTGATCATGCCAAAAACGCACCGGTTTATTGCCTAATAATTGGCTGCAAGCCATTGTAAATGCAGGATTGAATAAGATATCGTGAAACCCTTCGCCAATTCGCCAATGCCCTAAGGAATGAAACAATACAGAATCAGGGTCGGAGGATTCATTACTAAAATATTCATAAAACAAGCGGTGTGCAGGATGTTTCGGATCAATTATTTCAGACAATTCATTTTTCAATCGCTCTATTTGCCAATCTTCCAATAATTTAATGCCAGATAAATGACCGTACTCATTGTAATAGGCCACTTGCTCGTCCGATAGTTTATATTGCTCCCATTCATCTTCATTCTTTGGGAGTTTAAAAAGGTCTGATACCAATTCATGATAGTTTGCAAGATCTTCAAATTTCGACATATTATGATTTTTGTGTTTTACAATTCTTTGGGATTACTTTATCAATATAAAAGAGTCCTAATAAAATATTAGGATAAATCTCGGATTTTTATTTTTAAAATTTCTTTGATTTTAGAATTAAGGAGTTCTAATTTCTCATTACCAGTAGATTTGTATTTCAAACAAACCAATAATATTCAGCATGCAGTTATTCAATTTTAAAAAACAGAGTTTTATATCCATCAATTTAAATGTATGGTTGGCTATTTTAATAATGTGCCAAATTTCCTGTAATAATAAATCAAAAGAAAAACATGAGAAATTAGCTGAAAAACGACCCAATGTCATCCTCATTTTAGCAGATGATATGGGGTATTCAGATTTGGGTTGTTATGGTTCAGAAATAAAAACCCCCGCTTTGGATGAATTGGCTCAAAACGGTTTACGAATGACACAGTTTTATAATGCGTCGCGTTGTTGTCCCTCCAGAGCATCTCTGTTAACAGGTTTATATCCACATCAAGCCAATATGGGTTTTATGCAGGAAGATTGTAAGCTGCCAGGATATGGTGGGCATTTGCCAGATAATGCGATTACCATAGCGCAACTTTTAAAACAAAATGGTTATAATACCGCCATGTCCGGAAAATAGCATGTAGGTAATGATGAAGGGTATTGGCCCACCAAAAAAGGCTTTGATAAATTTTATGGTTTTCCACACCACGGTGGTGCTTATTTTTATCCGTTTGCTGGCGACCAAATTATTGTTGATGGAGAAACGCCATTTACTCCGGAGCGTGGTTTTTATTCCACCGATGCCATCAATGATCATGCAGAAAAATTTGTTGAGGTAATGAGTCAGGATGAGAAACCGTTTTTCCTTTATCTGGCACATGTGGCACCACACTTTCCACTTCAGGCAAAAGCAGAAGATATTGCAAAATATAGAGGTAAGTATAAACGTGCGTTTGAAGAATTACGTGAAGAACGTTTTGCCAAAATGAAAGCGGAAGGGATTCTTCCAGACAGCTATAAACTATCTCCCATTGATGGGAAATCACCTAATTGGGATACCTTAAGTGATGCTGAAAAAGATGATTTCGACTTGCGCATGTCCATTTATGCAGCACAAATTGATTGTATGGATCAAGGTATTGGTAGGTTGGTGGAAAAGTTGAAGGCTTTAAACCAGTATGATAATACCGTGATTATGTTTTTATCGGATAACGGAGGCACTCGGGAAGATTATACCAACCCAGACTTAACAGCACCTTTAGGCGAACCCAATTCTTTTGGATGCTACAAATTACCTTGGGCCAATGTAAGCAATACCCCGTTTAGAATGTTTAAACATTGGGGACATGAGGGCGGTATCCGCACGCCATTTATTGTGCACTACCCCAACATGATTAAAAAAGCAAGAATTGATAACCAACCTGCACATATTATGGATATTATGAGTACCGTTGCAGACTTGGCGAAAGCAGAATATCCAAAAACATATAACGGACACGATATAACGCCCACCGAAGGTTTATCGTTAGTGCCAGTATTTAAAAATGAAGTAAGGCAGCCCCACAAAGATTTATTTTGGGAACATGAAGGCAATAAAGCGGCTAGGATAGGGCAGTGGAAATGGGTAAACGCATATCCCGAAGAGATGGATGAATTGTTCGATTTGTCCCAAGACCCCACCGAATTGAACAATTTAGCGAAAAACAACCCCGAAAAGCTGAACACTATGAAAGCACAGTGGCAACAATGGGCAGATAGAGTAGGCGTGGTGCCATGGGAAAAAGTTTTGGAAGCAGAACCCAGTCAAGGAAGGTTACAAATATATTATTGATTTATCCTGCAAGGTTTAAAAACCTTGTAGGTATTTATTTGAATTATCTTTATATATAAAACGTTTTAAAAAACTTCTGGATGGGAATTTAACACGAACTTATCCTTCCAATTCTATTTCAATTCCAAATAAAATTCCATGGTCCGGTAGGTGTCCACATCCGGATATCCATTGGTGGTGGGTGTTAATGTTTCGTAATGGTTTTCTGGAAACATAGATTCGGTAACTAATTTATGGTATGCTTTTGGGTCTGTGGGTGGCATCGCATGTTCAATCATGGTAGGTGGTAATGTGCCATTGCCTTCTCTTCTAATTCCCCAACGTATTTCGCCATTTTCGTCCCGTACAAATTCTGCGGGTTCTTTGGCGTGTACGTTAGTACTAATGGACCAGGCGATGCCTCTGTCTTTTCCCGATTGGGTAAATCCTACCATAAAAGCATATCTTTTACCACCTTTCAATTCAATTTCAGCATCATTTAAAAAATCGAATTTCAAATACCGAAGATGTCCTTCCTGTTCCCCATAAGGCTTGTTGTCTCTTGGATATGCTGTTTGGGTTGTGGGAGTGATTTTTGGACAAATGCCCCCTGAAATTCTATGCAGAACCCTGTATTGGTCGCCTTCAACAAAGTCATCACATCTATTAAATTGATGGTCAAATCCGTGGGTAGCCAAATCTCCTTTATAGGTGCCATTTTCATTGATGGCCAATGGATGTTTTTCAGAGGATTTTACCTCATAAAAAATGACATAGATTTCGGCACCTGAAGCACCTTCCATAAAAGCGTTACTTCCTTTGGAGGTTCGAAGCACCAACGCATCAATTTTTATGTTTTTTCCTTTCGGAACATTAAAAACCTGTCCCATATCCCGGTTCCTTTCAAAATAACCATAACCATTACTGCTCGGGCTCCCTTTCCAAGATAAATTTTCTTCATCGGTGTTTCTAATGCTGGTGTTGCCATGGTTAACTTCCTCGCTAGGTATAGAGTAATAGAGCCCTTTTACTAATTTGTCCTGTGGGAGCATATAATTTTTCCCAAGATCAATAATCTTTAAATTGTTCTGTGCGTTCAAAGTCAGCATAGAAAATATGGCTAAGATGAAGGCTGAAATTTTATAAGGTTTTATTTTGGGTGAATACGTTTTCATAAATTTTTTTTTAGAGATTTCTGTTTCGATACTTGACAATTATATTTCATATTATATAATAGATTCTAATTTTTAAACCCCTCCGCCTATCGGCACCTCCCCTTGAAAAAAGGGGAGGAATTCCCATCTATTGGAATACTGAATTTAATTCAGCAAAGCCCACCAAGGCGAGAACTTATTAAAAGGAATGATTCAATTATTGCACCATCGATTCAATAGTTAAAATAAGACTATGAATGATTTTGATATGAACTTCTTGAATCCGATCTGCGAACCCTTCATGCGGTACACAAATTTTATAGTCGGCAACGGCCGCTAATTTTTTACCGTCTTTACCTGTTAATAAAACGGTAGTCATATTCTTTTTTTTGGCAGTTTCAAAGGCATTCAAAATATTTACGGAATTACCGCTGGTACTAATGCCTAAAACCACATCGCCCGAATTCCCTAAAGCTTCAATAAACCTTGAAAATACAAATTCAAAGCCAAAATCATTGCCTACACATGATAAATGACTGGGGTCTGAAATGGCTATGGCAGGAAGTGCTTTTCGGTTTTCTCGATAGCGTCCTGTTAGTTCTTCAGCAAAATGCATGGCATCGCAATGTGAGCCACCATTTCCGCATGAAATAACTTTGTTGCCATTTTTAAACGCCGATGAAATCACTTTAGCAATAACAGCAATATCTTTAAAATTTTCAGGATTTGACGTGAATTCCTGTAACACGTTCTGCGCTTGTAAAAATTCCTGTTCGATTATTTTTTGATAATTTTTCATGATAGGTTATTCTAATTAACAAGCATTGCCGCACCAAAAACCCCCGCACTATCTCCTAATTTGGGTTTTAAAAATTGGGTTTCCAATGTTTTGTTGAAAATGTATTTTTTTACGCTTCCCACACCTTCTGTGTACAGTAAATCAATATTGCCAACGCCACCACCAATAACAATGGCATCTGGATCGATAACATTGATGATAGAGGCGACCCCCTTTCCGAAATAAGTTATTAACCTTTCCATGGTTGCGTTCGCCACAGGGTCTTTACCTGTTTGATATAAAGAAATAATATCTTTTAAAGATTTTCTTGTCCCTGTTTCCCTTTCATAAAAATTTTCTAAACCTGTTCCCGAAATAATGGTTTCAACACAGCCTGTTTGTCCGCAATAACATGGCCCGCCCGATTCGTGTAAAAAATTATGGCCCCATTCGCCACCAATTCCATGGCGTCCGTTCAGCACTTTACCGTTAATTACAATGCCGCCACCAACACCAGTTCCCATGATGATACCGAACACCACCTTCGCATTTGGTACTTTTTCGGGTACGGCACCCAAAGTGGCTTCTGCTAAGGCAAAACAATTGGCATCATTCGCCATTTCTATGGGCATGCCTAATATTTTCTCTAAATCTTTTTTAAATGGCTGATCGTTGAGGCAAACCGTATTGCTGTTCTTTAAGGTTTGGGTACTTGGGTCTAAAGTACCCGGTGTTCCAATACCTAAAGTTGTAATTTTTGTGCCACTTTTTTCTTCCAATAAAGTAACTACCTTTTTTATTTGTTCAAGAATATGTTGGTAACCGTGTTCTTTTTCGGTAGGCACTCTCAATCTCTCAACAACTGAAAAACTACCATTTTTAATGGATAGGAGAGCCCCTTCAATTTTGGTTCCGCCTAAATCGATTCCGCAGATTATTTTCATAGTGGATATTTATTTCTTTATTGGAAAGTTAATTGTTGTTTTTGTAGATGTAGGGCCATCGCAATGAAGCATCCCATTTTTCCAATACAGCGGGTCGATTCTCGGGTATCTTGCTTTAAAACTGGGGTCCCAACCATGATAAACAATCCATTGTTGATTGTGTTTGTCCGTAAAAATGGCATGGTGTCCAGGTCCCTTTACAACGTCTGTAGATTCCAACAAAGGTTTTTCAATGAATTCAAAAGGACCAAGTGGATGCTTTGACTTAGCCAACACAATGTGATAGGTGTCGTTTTTCCAAGCGCCAATACTGTAGGTCATCCAATACTCATTATCTTTTTTGATCACAAAAGGCCCTTCTTGCCAAGGGTGTTTTGTGATTACGGCTATAGGTTCTCCGGTAATTGTCAGCGGATCTTTCATCGTGTAGGCATAAATTTTACCCATTGGCAACCCTGTGCTGTTTAATTGCTCTACGGTAAAATAAAAGTACATCTTACCATCTGTATCTAAAAACGGATGGCCATCAATAGACCCATGAGGTATCAAAGGCCCATGGTCTTCATAAGGCCCCAAAATATTTTTTGAGCTGGCAACACCCACTTTGTTTTGCGAATTACTTGGTGAATCTTCAGGCGACGCGGTGTAATACAAATAATAGGTATCATTATATTTATGCACTTCCGGGGCCCAAAAATGTTTGAAGTTCCAGCTTAGAGAATCGCCCTTTTGTACCGCCCCTTTTTCAAATGTCCAGTCCGTTAGGTTTTTCGAACTGTAAATGGGTATTTGTTGGCCATCTGGCGCTTCGCCCGTTGCTAATAAATAATAAGTATCATCCACCAATATAATACAAGGATCGGCCAAGTAAGCATCAATAATCGGGTTTTTGTAAGTTATGGAATCTCCAGTTTTTTTCTGTCCAGAAGCGAAAATTGGTACCAAGAGGAGGAATAAATAGTGTGCTTTTTTCATATAAATGGTTTTACTTATTAAATGTAACAAAATATACAGTGCGGTAAAAATGGGAAGCCCCTAATGACTTTCATTTTATGAATTCGAACAAATAAGTGTTTTTTGTTGCCCATATTTGATTATTGTTTTTAATGAATTTTAATGAACCAAATATACAGATCAGCCATTTTTGTTTTTCTTGTGCTTGTAAGTTGCTCCAGTTTAAAGCCATCTGCACAGAATGACGAGCCGCAACTAAAACGAATTGCTTATACGAGTAGTTTTGACCATACTTCGAGAGATTGTTATGTGTATCTGCCCAAAAGCTATAATACGAACAAAACCAAAAAATGGCCGGTACTTCTTTTTTTGCACGGCAATGGGGAGCGTGGAAATGGAAAGGATGAACTTGAATACACATTGGTACATGGCCCTCTTTATGAAGCTTGGATCCAGAAACGCGATTTGCCATTTATTATCATTCAGCCACAGTTGCATATGCACGGTTTTGATAGTGTTCCTGATTCTTACTTCAACAAAAGGAAGTTGGAAGATTACCCTAAACGCCTAAAAAGCGGCGCCCCAAATAGAAATGTTAAAAGCAAGTCGGATGCTCTACTGGGTAGCATGGTTACTAATCCAGGCTATAAATATGGTCCCTATGGGCCACCTATGGGTTGGGAAACTGTAGAACAAGATTTGCTCCAAATGTTGGAAACCGTTAAAACAAATTATCGCACCCATGCATCAAGAATTTATTTAACAGGTTTAAGCTATGGTGGTTTTGGCACTTGGTATATGGCTAGCAAACATCCAAAATTATTTGCAGCCCTAGCACCTATCGTAGGTTGGGGACATAGTGATTTAATGCCACCAATAGCTAAAAGCACAATACCTGTATGGTGTTTTGCCGGTGGCAGAGATAATGTTATTGAATTAAAATACTTCTATTCTGGGCTCAACGCATTGGAAAAATTGGGGCATCCTCATGTTAGATTTACTATTGAAGCTGATATGGCCCACGACGTTTGGACACGAGTTTATGCTGGCGAGGATATTTATAATTGGTTTTTAGAACATAAATTAAATTGATGAAAACAAACTTAAAAAAAACCGGATTTATTTTTTTTATACTTGCCGGAGGATGCCTTATGGCACAAAACAACAACTATATTTTAGATGCCGATACGGGCAATGAAATGGACGACTTCTATGCGATAGTGAAAGCGATCATTGATGACAAAACCGACCTCATTGGACTGAATTCCGCACATTACAACAGTACGCAAATTTATACTGATAGTATTTGGAACGGTAATAGAGTTACCAACTTTAACACGGTAAGTGTTTCCCAAGCCTATAACGAAGAACTATTGGAAAAATTAGGAAGGTTGGATATTCCACATTCCCTAGGCTGTAATAGGCAGTTGGGTTTTGCATGGGGCTATTATCCCTCTGCAACAATCCCAAAATCGCCTGCGGTTGATTTTATTATCAATGAAGCTAAAAAAGCATCTCCGGAGCATAAATTAAAAATAATCATTATAGGCGCTTCAACAAATTTAGCTGCGGCTATTGAAACCGATTCGACCATTGCTAAAAACATTCACGCTTTTCTTTTAGGGGCAAGATTTGACAAAAAGACCAATGTTTGGAACAAAAGCGAATTTAATATTCAAAGGGATTTGAATGCTTTTGATGTGCTTTTGAATAATACGGATTTGGAAATGACGGTGATGCCCATTACTACGGCAAGACCTTACGTATTCAAAAAGACAGAAACTTTAAAACGGATGTATGCCATGAAACATCCAGTTCCTACTTTATTGGGCGATATATGGACACAGATAAATGCCGCAGAAGAACGGGTTATGTGGGATCTCGCTTTGGTAATTGCTATACAAAAACCTGAATTTGCAACATTAGAGGAACGACCAGCACCGCCCGAAAATAACAGAAAAACATTGCACGTTTATACGGATATTGATTTAGATGGGATGTATGCCGATTTTTGGAATACGCTTGAAGCGTATTACAGAAAACATTGAGTGTGAAAAATTCCAAAAAAAGAAATTCCAAATCCCAAAAAAAAAATGCGATAAAGCTTCTAGAAAATTAAACACGAAAAGATTAAGTACATGACACAAATTTATTAACATCAAATTATTAGAAAAAGCTCCTTATATAATTCCTCCCCTTTTTTTCAAGCTGCAATGTACCCACGTTCATAGATTTAGTTTTCAGCACCACACACTACCGCGTAGCGGTTAAAGTATTGTAGCAATAGATATCTACCGACAACCTGTTCCCCGTAGGGGATAAACAAAATAAAATGCCGTATTCATAATAGCGTTTTTGGGTATAACTCCTACGGAGTATATAATAGTGTTACCCACTGTTTCTACAATACTTGATGCCCTACGGGCAAAACAGCTTTTTTCCTTAAAAGATGTGGGTACACGGTAGCTTTTTTCAAGGGGAGCGCCTGTACCGAATTTATTTCGGTATGCCGATAGGCGGAGGGGTCAACTTTAGTAATTATTTTAATGATATAAATGTACTCAGCCGAAAAAGATCAAAATTTTAGTATCTGCACTTTGTTTTTGCCGTTGTAGTTAATAGAAATGTCAAGACTATGGGCATTAACCTGTATCTTTTCAACCTCAGTAAAATGGGCATCAATTGGCAGCAAAAACATGAAGTACAACTTATGCTTTGTTTCGCCAGCATCGATAAATTCAAAAGAGTTGTGTCCAAAAAAACGGGACTCATTGCTCATCATATATTCAAAAGGTTGCCACATGCCACAAGTGGCAAATTCAATAGCTCGACCTTTCACTTCGCCTTCTTCATACTGGTGCCAAATATTGAGCCACGGATAATCATTGGTGTCCCAGACGTAACCTATTAAAAAACGGTCTTCCACATTTGTCAACGTTGCCCATCCGTACTTTTCAGATTCAGGAAAAATATGTGTGGATACAAAGCTTTTCTGTACTTGGTTTGATAACCGAAGATCTGTTTTTCCATCGGGCAACACGGCATAAGGCCAATCATAACTTGTTGACTCAATATCATCATATCCATTTCTAGTATATTGCCCATTTTGGTAAAAACCTTTCCCTGCATTACTGTTTAAAATCGTTTTTTGGTTGATGAATTTACCGCCCATGGTTGCATGTTGCAAAATATTATAGGGTCTACCAATAGGAAGGTTATTGATAATTTTTTCTGAGATTTTAATGACAGACGAATTGTTGAATAATTCAACTTTTCTAACAATATCCAATTTTTCAACGGGACTTTTGCAGGAGGTTGTGATGCTTTGGGAATTATTTTCATTGGATAATGGCGCATCGACTTTCCAAATTTCGGTGTTTACTTCGCCATAAAATTTTAACCCTGCTTTTTTTTCCCCTTCCGTAGGCATGCCCCAAGTACCTAAACATAAAAAATGTCCTTGAAAATCAAAACTACCAATATTGGTTTCCGGTAATCGCGCAGTTGGCAGTTTCCAGTCTAAAGGGTTTACTTTTTTATTAAGAAGTTGAAACTTTGTAAAAGCAGAACCATTTAAGGTCATTTCAAAACATACCTTTTCATTTTTTAATTCCATATTTTGATCGATTTTTTGGGTATAACAGGAGGAAGTTATGAAACAGAAAATCCAAAATAGATTTATTCTTACCATCATCTGTTTTTTGTATTATGGATAAATTTGCCTGTTTTTTTATAAATATTACTGTGTATTTTGAAATCACAAGCTTAAAAAGGCTTTGTAGATACATCTTTACCATAACTAATATACAAATGCTTTAAAAAAGTATTTGTTCTAAAAACACCAAACCAATGCAATTAACCAAGTGGCTCAATTTAGAAGAAGCCAAAAACGTCAATGAGTACGAAAGAGAACCTGTTCCAAAATCTGCAATAAAAAGTTTTAAGGAATTTGTGGGGCTGGTGGCAGGCGAACATATTGCGGGAACGGAATTTGTTATCGGTCCATTATTTGTAGTACATGGCGTTGCTGCTTCCGATTTGTTTTTGGGATTGTTATTGGGAAATATTTTAGCAACCCTAAGTTGGGCATTGGTATGTGCTCCAACCGCTGTGAAAACAAGGTTGACCATATTCTACCAACTTGAAAAAATTTGCGGGTTTAATCTGGTATCTATTTACAACTTTATTAATGGGCTATTGTTCTCGGTTGCTGCGGCTGCCATGATAGGTGTGTCTGCATCGGCGGTTGGTATTCTATTTGGTGTCAAAGGCCCCGGATTAACAAGTTTATACCCCGAGAGTTTTTCTTGGGTGCTTATTATAGCTGTTGTGGGTTCTGTAATAGCCATTGTGGCAACGTTTGGTTTTGATATTGTTGCTAAATTCTCTTTATTGTTTGCACCTTGGATGCCGCTTATATTTTTAGCAGCTGGCTTAGCCGTTTTACCGCAGTTAGGTGTTACAGGTATTGGTGATTTTTGGGAAATTGCCAACGAAAAAATATGGACGGGAATTCCATTAGAAGGACAAACAAAATATACGTTTTGGAATGTCGTGATTTTTGCATGGTTAGCTAATAATGCAATGCACATAGGCTTATCAGATATGTCGATCTACAGATATGCAAAAAAACCTTGGTATGGTTTTGCTTCCGCTTTCGGAATGTTTATTGGGCATTATATGGCGTGGATTGCTTCTGGCATATTGATTGCTTTGGCTTTGAGTCAAGGCAACAGTAACCCCTCGCCTGGAGAAATAGCATTTTTGGGGGCTGGAATTGCAGGACTCATTTGTGTGGTTGCCGCAGGTTGGACAACAGCTAATCCTACCATTTATAGAGGTGGTTTAGCGATCCAAGCGTTGTTTCCTAAAATGAAGCGATGGAAAATTACCGTAATTATTGGAATAGCAGCAACTGTAATGGCGGGTTTTCCCATAATAGTTAGCAAATTAGACCAATTTCTTGGACTCTATGCTTTGGTAGCGGCCCCTGTGGGTGCCGTGGTATTGGTCGATATTTACCTTTTCCCTAAAATAGGTCTGGTTTCAAATCTTGCAGAGGTTGCAAAATTAAAATTTAATATATCAGTAGCCTTAACATGGGGTATTGCTATGGCTACAGCGTATGGGTTATACAATTATTTTGATTCCGATTTCTATTTTTTTATGGCATTACCAGGGTGGATTACTGCGGGTATCGTATATATTATACTAGCATATATTCAACAAAAAGTATTTATTAAAAATCTAAAAAGCACGGAAATATGAAATTTATTTTGAAATTATTGTCTTATTTAGCATTGGTGCTTACTATAGCGCCTTCCTTTTTGGCTCTAGGCGGACTTATAGATGATGTTACTTATAAAAATTGGATGTTAGCAGGCACCATAGGTTGGTTTGTCACCGCCCCTTTTTGGATTTTTAAAAAGGAAACCGATGAAAGTCTTTAAAATTAAGTGGCGTTATCTATTTGTTGTAACTCTTTTATTATGTTCTTGTGGTAATAAATTGATTGGGGTTTCCAAAGGCGTAACCCGAAGTATCTATCCAGATATGATTGGCGTGAATGGGAATCTTACGGAATTCGATCATCCTTGGGATAATGATAGTTTGCTAAATGCCGTTAATGAATTGCAAGTTGCCAATTTTAGATACCCAGCAGGGTCTTTAGGGAATTACTGGGATTGGGATACGGGTTGGCTGGATAAAAATGTACCCGACAGTTTAATGATAAAATGGGTAGCTGAACAAGGTTTAACTGAAAGTACCAAAAGATATACGCTTGAAAACTTTGCAAAAGGGCAGAAAAAACTTGGTTTTACACCTGTTTTTATGCTTAATATGTTGAGCAAAGATTTAGATCATTCTGTTCGGAATTTACTGAGAGCTGAAAAGTTGGGGTTGCCCATAAAATATATTGAGTTAGGCAATGAACTGTATTTTAATTTACCATTTGAAACAGCCATATATCCTACGCCTGAAGATTATGGACGTACCTGTCAATTTTGGATTGATTCCTTGAAAACCCATTTCCCAGATGCTAAATATGCCATTTTAGGAACGGATCTTGAAAGAAAGCCTAGACATACCGATTGGACACGACGCGCCTTAAAATATTGCAATAATGCAGATGCTGTTGTGTTTCATAAATATAGTCCGTCTGGAATTGATGGTAAACAAGAAAAAAAAGCCATTTCCGCAGGAACCGAAGGGCTTACCGATGCATCGACGGCAACACGAAAAGCACCATCAAATGATTTAAAAACCATTCAAGAATGGGAAATCGGTTTGCTTAAAAATGATACAACTTACGCTAATTTATTAAACACGGCAGAACAGGCAGCGTCATCTTATACAAAACTAAATATTCCTGAAAGTATGGAAATTTGGGCAACGGAATTTAATATGAGGGATGATAAAAGCGCCATTCGAGGTACTTGGGCAAATGCGTTGTATCTGGCAAAATATTACGATACATTTTTAAATGCTCCAGTTACCTTAACGAATGTACATAATATAACAGGGAATCTATTTGCACAAGTTTTTACCGATATCACCCAACTGGATTTTATTAAATGGAAAAAGGTGAAGTCTAAACCTTGGCAATTAACCGCAGGAGGTTTATCCACCCATTTTTTTGCCATGGCTTCCAAAGGAAAAACTAAAGCAACCCAGTTAAATTTTTCAGAATCAAATTCGATAATAGATGATAGAGGCCATAAAGTATCAACGTTTGGAGGTTGGTTATTTGAATCTGATACTGCTAAAAGCATCCTCATTATCAATTATGGTAGAAATGAAGTAACCATCAATCTTTCTGATATTCCCGATTTTAAAAAGGCAACAAGTTATTCATCAAACCTTGATGTCTATATTACCAATGGCGTGGATGATGTTCTGGTTAAAGAAACCTCATTCCAAAGTAAAATAATGTTAAAACCTTTTTCATTCACTTTAATACAATAAGATATATGTTACGAATTGGCACATGCTTTTTTTGCAGTTTTTTACTTTGTCTTTCCTGTGGAAAAGATAAACACAACCCTCAAGAACCAGAAAAATTACCACCCCCAAACATTATTTGGTTTGTGGCAGAAGATATTAGTCCACGGTTTGCCTGTTTTGGAGATACGCTGGCTTTAACGCCCGCTATAGATGCCATTGCAAACAAAGGGATCGTGTATCAAAACGCCTTCACGGTGGCTGGAGTTTGTGCCCCGAGCAGGTCTTCCATGATAACAGGTTGTTACCCATCATCCATTGGCACCCAGCATATGCGTCAGGCAAAAGGAGTTCTTCCTATGCCGGGAGTACCCAGTTATAATGCTGTTCCGCCGCCTGAAATTAAAGCCTTTCCAGAATTATTGCGTGAAAATGGATATTGGACAGCGACTTACAGAAAATTGGATTATCAATTTGGAAATCCCTTTACTATTTGGGACACTATTTCAGATACACCTAGCTGGCGCATGCGTTCAAAAGAAGATAAAAAACGACCGTTTTTCATCTATCACACTTATGAAATAACCCATGAAATTAATATTTGGCCAGATAGTACTAAGACCAATTTTTTTAAAGAAAATCATATCGATTTAGCTACGTTGGCACCCGATGTGTTACAAAGGCCACCATTGGATAGTCTGGGAAGAAAAATTAAGTTATCGGACATTACCTTGCCTCCGTATTATCCAGATACCGATTTGGCACGGGACCACATCCAACGCTTATATTACAATGCCATGCGAATGGATCAGCAAATAGCAAAAGTACTCGCCGATTTGAAAGAAGACGGTTTAGAAGATAATACCATCTTGTTTTTTATGAGCGACCATGGCGATTGTTTGCCCAGGGGAAAACGTTGGCTGTATGATTCTGGAATTAAAAGCCCCTTGATCATTTACATGCCGCCTAAATATTTGCCAAAAGGTTTTAAACAACCAGGAAACGATTCCAATTTATATAGCTATATCGATTTACCACCAACCGTATTGGAAATGGCTGGGGTTAAAATCCCCGATTGGATGCAAGGGAAAAGCATCCTTACGGAACTGCATAAAAAGCCAAGGGAATATATATATGCCGCCCGGGATAGAATGGATAATCGGTATGATGTTCGTCGTGCCATCCGTAGTAAAAACTATAAGTATATTAAAAATTTTGAGCCAGAAAAACCATATCAGCAACAAATTACCTTTTTGGAAAGGATGCCTTTGATGCACCAAATTTTGGAAATGAAAAAACAAGGGAAGCTAAATGCTGTACAATCCGCTTGGTTGGCAGATTCGAAACCTGAAGACGAATTATACGATATTATAAAAGACCCTTATGAGATTCATAATTTGGCAAAAGACACTTCTTTGGCTACCGTAAAAAATAAAATGGAAAAAGATTTGATGGCTTGGATGGATGCTATTCATGACATGTATAAAATAGATGAAAAAGACCAAGCAGAAAAAGCATGGCCAGAGGGTATTCAGCCAAAAACCAATCCTGTAACCTTTAAACGAGAAGATAAAAAACTCATATTGAACTGCGACACACCGGGAGCAAGCATAGCCTACCGGGAAAAAGGAGCAAAACGATGGGAAATCTATACGCATCCCATAGAAACCCAAAATAAAAACATACCAGTTGAAGCTAAAGCGGTTCGATATGGTTATGAAGCCTCGGAACAAACAACATTTACCAAGTAAATTATGGAAAACAAAAATTATACATCGAGCTTGATTATTTTAACCACATTGTTTTTTATGTGGGGTTTTTTAACTTGTATGAACGATATTTTAATACCGTATCTTAAAGAGATATTCGTGCTTAAATATTGGCAGGCCATGCTTATCCAATTCTCCTTTTTTGGAGCCTATTTTATCGGTTCATTGATATATTATTTATTATCGTTACGAATTGGGGATCCCATTAATAAAATCGGTTATAAAAATGGTATTATTATGGGATTGGTTATTGCGGGGTTGGGCTGTTTACTGTTTTACCCTGCAGCTCAATTTAAAATGTATGGCTTCTTTTTAGCGGCACTTTTTATTTTAGGACTGGGGTTTACCATGTTGCAAATTGCGGCAAATCCCTATGTTTCTATTTTAGGAAGTCCAGAAACGGCATCGTCGCGTTTAAATATGTCACAGGCATTCAATTCTTTGGGAACAACCATTGCACCTATTCTTGGCGGTTATTTAATTTACGAATATTTTTTTTCCCATGGAGAAACAGGAGGCGAAGCGGTAAAAATTCCTTATTTAATTTTTGGAGCAATTTTCATGTTGGTGGCTGTTGTTTTTAAATTTATAAAACTACCAGAATTTGTAAATGACGATGAGGTGGTTAAGGGAAAAGGAGCTTTGCAGTTCAAAAATCTGTCCTACGGAACCCTGGCTATTTTTATGTATGTGGGTGGTGAGGTTGCCATTGGTAGTTTCTTGATCAATTTTATTGGTTTGGATGATATCATGGGGTTGAAGGAATCCGTAGCCAAAAATTTTCTTGCCTATTATTGGGGCGGTACCATGATTGGCAGATTTTCTGGCGCTCTATCTTTAAGTGCCATGGAAAAAACTAAAAAGTATGCTATGATGCTGTTGCTTTCTGTAGTGTCCTTCACATTGATTTTCTTTATTTCCGGAATGGAATTTAATACTGTATTACCATATCTATCCATAATCGCGATTAATTTTATTGCCTTTGTCATCGGTAAAGGTTTGTCAGGTAGAACTTTAGGTCTTTTTGCTTCGATAAGCATCGTTTTAATTGCGTTGGCCATATTCAGTAGCGGCAGTTTTGCTATGTGGTGCTTAATTGGAGTAGGGCTGTTTAATTCCATCATGTGGTCAAACATCTTTACAATTGCCATCGCTGGTTTAGGGAAATATACCAGTCAAGGCTCATCACTTTTGGTCATGGCCATTTTAGGAGCCGCCTTAGTGCCTTTATTTCAAGGGATATTGGCAGATAGTATTGGTTTGCAAGCCTCATTTATAGTACCATTGGTCTGTTATATTTATATCATGTTTTATGGATTTTACAGTCCGAAATGGAAAACAGGCAGCACCGAGGCATTGAAACCCAAGGCTGGTTTTCATTAAATGAGTTGTAGAAATTCATACTCATACAGAAGCTATTTTTTATGAGAAGATTCTGAGTACATGACAAAAATTAATTACTCGCTACTTTGAGGATAATCAAGACCTCACAGTTTTGAAAACATAAGTGTTCGGAAGACGAAATATTTACGAAAATTCGATAAAATAGACGAAATATTTGGTAAAAACCTTTTATTTCCAATCAAACGTCATTTAATTCCCCTCTTGGGAGGGGTTAGGGGTGGGTAAATTAATATTACCATTTTGTATATGAGATGAAAAATATAAAACCCGCCCCTAACCCCAATGTCATTTAGTTAAGAAATAAACAAAAGAAAACCATTGAGTCATGAGCTAAAGTCCAGTTCCTTTATAATTCACAAAAAAAAAACGAAGGCCCAATGGTAGAAACAAATTTAAGGATAATAGAGGAATTAAAAACATTTTTATACATAGCTTGCAAAGAAAATGAGATCAAGGAGCTGTTTGCCTCAGGCCCATCCGATTTCAGCAGGGATCGAAACCTGGCCCTGAGCCATGTGGTCGGTCTGGTGGCCAACATCCCAAAACGCAGTCTGAGCATTGGGCTGCACGAGCTCTTTTGACAATATGGGCAGGACATCGGAACTGGCCACTAAAGGAGCCTTCGGTTTGCAGCGCAGTAAGCTGCACCCCGTTTTTTTTAAAGTCTGGAACAAGTTACCGGTCGATTGTTTTTTACCGTTATCATGGGGACAAGATAAAGCGCCGGCGGGGTTGGACCAAGAGGCCCCGCGCCATTTCGTGATGCGCTGTAGGCTGGATTTCAATAAAGAGGCAAAAGCATTGGTAAAGAGCGGTATGGGCAGTGCGGGGGCAGAGCTCTATCCATCAGAACAGGCGATAAGAGCACTCTATAAGAACGGGTATGGCCCAACAAAACATGACAAGATAAAAGTACGGATGGCCAAGGCGGTCCTTGGCACAGGTAGAACAGGGGTATTGTTGACCAATCCATACGATGTACAGAGATGTACAGTAGATGATTTTAAATATCTATATGGTCTGCGATGGGGCATAGAGACCGCCTACGGAACACGGAAAAACCAGTTGCAGATGGAGCGGTCCAGTGGGCACAGGCCAATTTGTATAAGACCGGATTATCTGGCCAGATTGTTCGTGTACAACCTGCAGAGCCTTATCGAGAAGCAGTGCGAGCCCTATTTAAGGATGGTAAACCAGAAAAGAGAGCATGAATATAAAATAAACAAAAATATAAGCTGGGCATTTTTAAAGCACAATATTGTCAAGTTGTTCCTGGAAAATGGCCCTGGACCAATTTTGGTCGAATTAAAAAACCCATTCCAAAAACACATAGAGCCGATCAGACCAGGAAGACATAACAAAAGAATCAAAAAAATGAGACGGACGAAAGGTAAATTCCAGACGCTAATCAATTACAAAAGAGCCATTTAAGCCTTAACTAAATGATATTGCCCTTGTGGTAACGCTCAAATAAAAAGAGATTCCTTCCCGATCTATCGGGATTCAAAGGAATTAAGACTCTTTAAACCAACCTGAATATTTTATGTAATTATTGGCAATACGGTCTATTTGCCCGGAGATGAGTTCCTGACTGATGTCTTTCACTTTTTTGGCTGGAACGCCTGCATAAATGCTGCCTGATTCTACCCTGGTTTTTTGGGTTACTACCGCGCCTGCGGCAATAATGCTGTTGCTTTCAATAACGCAATCGTCCATAATAATGCTTCCCATACCTACCAAAACGTTGTCGTGAATGGTGCACCCGTGCACGATGGCGTTATGCCCAATGGATACGTTATTGCCTATGTTGGTGGGTGCTGTTAGGTAAGTGGCGTGTATAACCGCACCGTCTTGCACGTTTACTTTATTGCCCATTTTTATGTAGTTGACATCGCCACGAACTACGGCACTAAACCATACACTGCATTGGCTTCCCATTTGTACATCGCCCACAATGGTGGCGTTTTCGGCCACAAAACAATCGTCTGGTATTTGAGGAGATTTTCCGTTAACTGGTTTTATTACTGGCATTTTTAATTCCTTTGAAAAAAGGAATCTCATGAAAAGATTAGGAAATCCCTTTTTGGTTAATTTTATATTTTGATTTAAATTACGCCACGAATACACGAATATTCAAGAAAATCATTCGTGTATTCGTGGCTAGTTTTGGGTCTTATTGATGAGATTCCTGCTTTCGTAGGAATTTATTGGAAATACGATAAAAGCTCTGACTTTCTGGAGGCAGAAACCATGATTTCCTTTCCGTTGCTTAGCACCACACTTCCGCCCTTTCCTTTAACGTATTTTACAACCTCGTTTACGTTTACTAAATACGATTTGTGCACTCTTGCAAAACTACAATCAATTAGAATATCCTCAAAGTATTTTAACGTCTTACTTACTATTTTTCTCTTGTTGGTATTGAGATGGATTTCGGTATAATTATCGTCGGCTTTACAATATAAAATATCCGAAGTATTGATAACTTCAAACCCATCCAATTGCGGAATGGTTATTTTTCCATGGACGCTATTGGTTTTTGGCACCAGCACTTGGTATTGAAGGGCGTCTTCCTTGGTTTTTATTTCGGTAACATAATCCACTGCTTTAATAAGTTCGTCTATGGAAATCGGTTTCATCAAATAATACGAGGCATGGGCATTTAAGGCATCCAGAGCATAATGGTTATAGGCGGTTACAAAAATGGTTTCGAAATTGATATCACCTACCTTGTCGAGCAGATCGAAGGCATTGCCATAGGGCATTTCCACATCCAGAAACACCAAATCCAATGGGTTGTTCCGTATTAAAACCAAAGCTTCTTCAACGTTTGAAGCTTCGCCAATTACTGATACGTTTGGGCAGTATTTTTTAAGATAGTTTTTAAGGATCTCTCTGCTGGTTTCTTCGTCTTCAACTATTATGGATGTTAACTTCATAAGGTGTTACTTATTTTATATTTTTATTATTTATTGCTTTCTATACTAAAAAGATCATTATCGTAACAGTTCCCTCCTTTGGAGGGCTAGGGAGGCTTTTAATCCTTCTTAAGCGTTACAACTACCCTCGTTCCTCTGTCCTCTTCATCTTGAAAATCATCAATAAACACATCCACTTTATCTTTGTACATGGCATTTAAAATTGACACCCGTTTTTTGATATTGCCCATGCCTTTTGGGTTTTGTTTTTTCTGGTTTTCGGTTTTTAAAGCTTTCGATTTTTCTCTTCCTATGCCATCATCAATAATCGTAATTTTGATTTCTTCAGGACTGGTTTGCGAAATAACAATCTCTAATCGGCCTTTCGATTTTTTGTATCGCAACCCATGCCAAACGGCATTTTCTATATAGGGTTGCAACAACATGGGCGGAATTACAAAATCGTTTAGATGGATGTTTTCATCAATAGTAATGGTATAATCAAACTTATCCTGAAACCTAAAATGTTCCAGTTTGGTGTATAGTTCCAAAAGTGCGATTTCCTTTTCCAGAGGAATAAAATCTTCCTCGCTATTTTCCAAAACGGCACGCATCAATAATGAAAAATCGGTCAGATATTTATTGGCGGTCCGTTCATCATTGGATGCTATAAAACTGTTTACCGAGTTTAAGGCATTGAAAATAAAATGCGGATTCATTTGGCTTCTCAAACTTTTTAATGCCAATAAATTATTTGCCAATCGTTGTTGCTTGATGTACTTAAACATTAAAAATCCGGCAACCAATAACAGTATCACGCCTACAATTAATGAATAAATAATAAGTTTTTGGCGTTTTGCTTGTTCTAAATTAAGCTCGTATTTGCTTTCAGATAACGCCCTATCGCTCTCCAAACTTAGGATTCTGTTTTGTTTCGCCACAATATCCTTACTAAACCGAGCCGCTTGCGATATTTCCTGTTCTTTTTTTGAATATAGTTTATCCACAAGATCCACATAACTTTGGTAAGCTATAAGTGCTTTATCAAACTCTCCGGCGTCTCTATACACTTCCGAAAGTTTTCTGGTGGCATCTTTTTGAACGATTAAATCCTCTTTGGTGTCGGCTTCTTCAATACTTTTTTTCAAATAAGGTATGGCATTCACATAATCTCTTTGGGACGCATACGCATTTCCTATTTTATAATTTTGTTTTTGTGGCGTTAAAGGGCTTTCGTTATTAAAAACAGAGTCCTTTTGTATCTCATTTATTTGTTTTAAAACTTCTTTTCTTAGTTGAATTTCACTTGAGTAATTGTTGGTTTCATTCTTAAAATCAGCTATTTTAATTTTTTCCTCTACGGCCCTTTTTTTATTCTGACTGTTGGCGAGTTTTAAGGATTGATCAAAAAAACCTTCAGCCTTTTGGGTTTCCCCTTTGGCATTATAAACTTGCGCTATTTTAGAATTTAAGTCGGTTACTTTAGGGGAAATCAAATGCTTTTGTGCCACTTTTAAGCCTTCATTATACGCATTTATAGCCGATTGATAGGATTTTGTTGAGAGATTTACATCGCCCAATCCTTCGTACAATTCCACCAATTGATAATTTGACAATTCCTTTTTGTTGATAGCATTGTAAATTTGAAGACTCTCTTGATAGCTGTTATTCTGTTTATAAGCGTTTGCCAGTTTTAATTTAACGGTATTGTTGCTGTTGTTTTGGATGCTGATTCGGTAGTTGGAAACCGCTAAATCAAACTGTTTCCAGTGCAAATAAATATCGCCCAAAACTTCATAGGCTTCCCCATTTTCTTTCGCAGAATTACCAGTTGCCAACGCTTTTTCAATAAAGGGGATACTTTTTTTGGCATCTTTTTTTAAATATACTTCGGCGGAATCAATAAGCGATTTAAACAACTCGGGATTCGTTCTTGAAAACTTCTTTTTAGAATATTGAATGGCTTCCATACTCGGCTGTACCTCCACTTTAATGCGTTCGCTATTTAGGATGGTGTAATAAACGGTTTCAAAATCTTTGTGCTTAATGGTCAGCTCGTCACCTTTTTTGGCTTCAATTCTAAAATTACCACCAGAATCGGTTGTGGTGTAAGATCCGCCGTTGACTTCAATATTTACATTTGCGATGGGATCATTGGTTTTACTTTCAACCACCGAACCCCTAACGGTAAACTTTGGCGCGTTATCATTCCTTTGCGCCAACACACATGTGGCGCAAAACAGTATAACTACAAACCATATTTTTTTAATTGCTAATCGCATCTTACTCTAATAATAGATAAACTTACGCACTTTACTTGATAAAATAAAATGGAGATTTTACAAAATGAGGACGTTTTAATGTTAAAAGCATACGTTCTCGCATTTAATGGCATCATACACTCATTGAACGCTGTTGTTTACTCATTCTGCTTTTTTTAAGAATTATGTTGGGTTTAGATTTACGGTATGAACCATAAAAACAAAAACATCATGAAAACACATTTTAAAACATTTCTATTGGGTATGGCATTCATAGGTTTTGCGGCTTGCAACGCCCACAGCAAAAAACAACCCAACAATTACGCCCATGCGGAAACAACAACACACGCCCCAAGCAAACAATTTATTAAAGTGGCACTTTTACTGGACACAAGCAATAGTATGGACGGATTAATAGACCAGGCAAAAGCCCAACTTTGGGATATTGTAAACGAACTATCGTACGCGAAATGTGGCGCCAATAAACCCAATTTGGAAATTGCGCTGTATGAGTATGGCAATGACAGATTAAATAGTGCCGAAGGTTATATTCGGCAAGTGCTGGCTTTTAGCAACGATTTGGATGAAATCTCAAAAGAGTTATTCTCATTGACCACAAATGGTGGCGAGGAATATTGCGGACAAGTCATCCAAACCTCATTAAACCAATTGGACTGGGGGAAAAATGCAGATGATTTAAAACTTATTTTCATTGCAGGAAATGAACCTTTTACACAAGGAAAAGTAAATTACAAAGACGCTTCCACAAACGCTAAAGAAAAAGACGTTACCATCAACACTATTTTTTGTGGCGATTACAATCAAGGTATTTCAACGTTTTGGAAAGATGGTGCTGCCTTAACAAACGGCGATTATATGGCCATTAACCAAAACAAAACCACCGTGCATATCGTATCGCCTTATGATGATGCCATTCTAATCCTTAATCAGAAATTAAACAAAACCTATGTGATTTATGGGACCATGGGAAAACAGAAAATGGCACTACAAGCAGAACAAGATAGCAATGCACAAGGTTACAGTAAGGCAAATGCCGTAAGCAGAACGGTAAGCAAAAGTTCGCATTTATATAAAAATGAAACTTGGGACTTGGTGGATGCTGTTGAGCTAAAAGAAGTTTCGGTTGAAAGTTTGAAAGAGGATGCGTTGCCTGAAGAATTAAAAGGAAAATCGGCTACTGAAATTAAAAACTATATCTCGGCCAAGAAGAAAGAGCGCGAACACATTCAAAATAAAATACAAGCACTGAATGCAAAACGCAAAGTCTATATCTCTGAACAGAAAACAGAAAACCAAAACGGATTGGAAAGTGCCATGACCAAAGCCATTAAAGAACAAGCTAAAAAGAAACAGTACACTTGGAAATAAGAAGTTCTTTTATATCCTGCAAGGTCTTATTTTGACCTTGTAGGTATTAAATCAAACAAAATAAACCAGAAAGGTTTTCAAAACTTTGGATATTTTATAATTTTAAACTTCTGAATTAAGAATTTAGTTCAAAACGAAAAGATTGCTACGTCGTACCTCCTCGCAATGAAAATAGATTCAATTTTAATTAACCGCAGGACAATTACAATCGTAAGGTTCCCGTCTACAATTAAAATTATACCCTAGCGTAAATTGATGAAAACCACCGTTTGTAAATACCACCGAATTGGATTGATAGGTGTAATTGTAAGCAACCATAAATTCGTTGTAATTAATCCCTAAAATAGGTGTAATTTGTTGTAATCGTTGGCTGTTTACACTTCCTGAGCGGGTATATTCTGCACCATCAAAGCTATTTCTATAAGATAAGCCTCCCCACAGTTTACCAAATTGCATTTCTTTGTACACTTTTGCGTTAACGTCAATGGACGCCTCTTTTGTGGCGTCTCTAAACTGGAACATTACAGAAGGCTCATAACTCCATGCACTGCCATATTTACTAAACACATTTCCCACCGAAAGCAAGTAGCGCCGTAAATTGCTGGTTATATTAGTGTCTTTGTTAATTCCTGAATTCTCCAATACATTCTTAACGGTACCATGGGCATAAAAATCAAGAAATTGATATGAAAACCCAAAATCCATATTAAAATTGGTCTGATTTTGAACAATACCGTCTATTATGGGGTCTGGCCCATCAAACAAAAACGAGGTTTCGTCCAATCGATACTGAATAAATCCAGCACTTAAACCAAAAGACAGCATATTCAAATCCGCTTCGCTTCTTGAAAACATTAAATGGTGCGCATAAGTGGCATACGCTCCATTTTGCGAGTGGTAGCCATTTTTATCCGTATATAAAATACCGCCAATACCAGATGGGGAATCCCCAATTCTTCCATTGACGCTCAAAGTTAAAAGTTTGGGAGCGTCTTCTTGCCCAAACCATTGTTGGCGTGCTGTTAATCTAATTTTACTGCAGTTGGCTGCCCCGGCCATGGAAGGGTGGATCAAATAATAATTATCCGTAAGATAATCGGTATATATAGGCAAACCTTCCTGCGTATATGCAACATGCGCGAACAAAAAGCCCATGGCCACCATCAAAATATTTTTAAACTTCATACACTTAGTCTCAGCAGCTTAGTTTCATACAAACGGCTTGATTCATAAAAAATTACACATAAAAAAGGATAAATCTTAACTTTATCCTTTCAGCCCTGATAAGGCAACTAAACTCAAATATATGGATAACTAAAGTTTTCTTTTAGTATTTTTGTAAAAAATTAGCTGAAATGAATACTTTCAAGGTTTCCGTGCAAGAAACATCCAATAATGCGATCATTAAATTCGAAGTAAACGAGTTTATAACAAAACACCAAAGTTTTGAATTTAACAGTATAGACGAAGCGAAGCCATCGCCATTGGCTCAACAATTATTCTATTTGCCTTTTGTGAAAAAAGTGTACATCTCTGGTAATTTTATTGCTGTAGAACGTTACAGTATTGTTGAGTGGAGCGATGTACAAGACGAAGTTGCTGAACAAATTGAAGCTTATTTAAATGATGGCGGTATGGTTATTGAAGAAACTGCGCAAGCCAAAAAAGTACCGGTTACCGTATATGCTGAAAGCACACCAAACCCTTCGGTAATGAAGTTTGTTGCCAACAAAAAAATAGTGGCGGCACTTTTTGAATTCACTTCCATTGACGAAGCCAAATTATCGCCTTTAGCAACCGAGTTATTTCATTTTCCGTTTGTGAAAAGTGTTTTTATAGATGAAAACTACGTATCCATCACTAAATACGACATCACGGAATGGCAAGACATTACCATCGAATTGCGTGAGTTTATTAGAAACTACATTGAAAACGGAAAGGATGTGGTACTGCCGCATGCCGCCGAATCTTTAAAAAAATCGACTTCCCAATTAGATAATCAGTATGAAGGTTTAGATGATATTTCTAAGGAAATCATTAATATTCTTGAGGAATACGTGAAGCCTGCAGTGGCGAGCGATGGTGGCAACATCCAATTTATATCGTATGATGCCGAAAGCAAAAACGTGAGCGTGATGCTTCAAGGGGCTTGCAGCGGTTGCCCATCGTCCACCTATACTTTAAAAAGTGGTATAGAAAATATGCTGAAAGAAATGATGCCCGGTAAAGTAGAAATGGTAGAAGCCATTAATGGATAAATCCTTTTATCTTCATTTGAAATAAGCTTGGATGGCATACATTTTTTCGTAGTGTCATGATCAAGGCAAACGCATGAGTAAAAAAACAACCGCAAATTGCTTCGGCAGTTCGCTCTTTCAGGCTCGTGTCGCGGATTTTTTCTTTAAAATTTATATTTTATTAATATGGTTGATGAATAAATTTGCGCAAATTCTGCTTGAAGCGGTCTATTCACAATCAAAATTAATTAAAAAATTCGCGAATTAGCGGTAAATAAACTTCGCGTTTGCCCTGGTGTCATGATTTTAAAACTTTAGTTTTGTCAAAAAAAATAGCTATCTTTAAGGAAATTGAAATTATTATAAATTTAAAAAACCATAACCATGTCAGTATTAAAAGTAATTGAAGTATTAGCAAATTCAGATAAAAGTTGGGAAGATGCTACTAGAAAAGCAGTAAAACATGCTTCAAAAAGTGTAAAGAATATCCGCTCCGTATATGTTAAGGACCATAGCGCCAACGTTTCTAACGGCGAATTAACCGAATTTAGAGTTAATGTAAAGATCACTTTTGAAGTAGAATGAATCTGCTTTTAAAAACAAATTTTAGCGTTCGTAATCCGGACGCTTTTTTTATACCTAATTTTCGCTAACTTTGGGTTATGAAACTTCCATAACCAGTTTTCTATACCCAAGGAACCATTATATGGAAGCAGAACGTGTATGCCTGAAGTCAGGTGTGACCGATAAAAAATAAGAAAGACACATGAAAAACATCTTATTTCTATTAATTGTTTGTATGGTAAGTTGCAAAGGCCAGAATAAAGAAATTATGGAACACCCATTCACTAATGATTTGATTAATGAAACGAGCCCTTATTTGCTTCAACACGCCCATAACCCGGTTAACTGGAACGCTTGGAACGACAAAACTTTGGCTAAGGCGAAAGAGGAAAAAAAACTCATGCTTATTAGTATTGGGTACGCATCCTGCCACTGGTGCCATGTTATGGAACATGAAAGTTTTGAAGATAGTTTGGTGGCACAGGTAATGAACAAAAACTTTGTAAACATAAAAGTAGATAGGGAAGAACGACCCGATGTGGACCAAGTTTACATGAACGCCGTTCAGCTAATGACGGGAAGCGGTGGTTGGCCTTTAAACGTTATTGCGTTACCAGACGGCAGACCCGTTTGGGGCGGTACCTACTTTAAAAAAGAAGCATGGGTTAGTGCTTTGAACCAAATTTCAAAATTGTATAATGATAATCCAAAAAAGCTTTACGATTATGCCGATAAATTAGAACAGGGAATCAAATCATTGGATGTTGTAACCTTAAACACAGACGAACCTGTTTTTGAAAAAATATTTATTGAAAAAGCCCTTGGAAATTGGTCCGCCCAATTTGATAATACGGATGGTGGCATGCGTGGACCACAAAAGTTTATGATGCCCAACAACTATCATTTTTTATTGCGGTACGCCTATCAAACCAATGACGAAAAATTACTGGATTATGTTAATTTAACGCTTACAAAAATGGCGTATGGAGGTGTTTTCGACCAAATTGGCGGCGGCTTTTCCAGATATTCCACAGATAGCAAATGGCACGTACCGCACTTTGAGAAAATGCTTTATGATAATGCCCAATTAGTGAGCCTTTATTCAGACGCTTATCTCGTCACAAAAAATGACTTGTATAAAAATGTTGTTACCGAAACCTTAAATTATGTAAATCGGGAGATGACCGCTGAAAACGGCGCATTTTATTCGTCGTTGGATGCTGACAGCAACAACCCTGAAGGTAAGTTGGAAGAAGGCGCTTTTTACGTGTGGAAAGATGAAAAACTAAAGTCGCTTTTAAAAGATGATTTTGAATTGTTTGCGGATTATTACAACATTAACAATTACGGACTTTGGGAACACGATAACTATGTATTGATTAGAAAAGATGCGGATTCCACCATCATTAATAAACACAATATAACCCAGGATTCATTAAACGAAAAAGCAAAAAAATGGAAAGAAATTCTTTTCAACGTTAGAAACAATAGATCAAAACCTAGATTAGACAACAAAACCTTAACCTCTTGGAACGCGTTGATGCTTAAAGGGTATGTGGATGCCTACAGAGTTTTTAATGACAAAGACCATCTATACGCTGCAGAGAAAAATGCCGCTTTTATAAAATACAACCAAATTAGAAAAGATGGCGGTTTAAACCACAGTTATAAATACGGTCAAAGCACTATTAATGGCTATCTTGAAGATTATGCCACCACCATTGATGCCTTTTTAACACTTTATGAAGTGACCCTTAACGAAAAATGGCTCACCACGGCTAAAGAGTTAACGGATTATACGTTCACACACTTTTTTGATGCTACCAGCAACATGTTTTTTTACACATCCAATTTAGATGAATCGTTGGTTTCTAGACCTATTGAATATCGCGATAATGTGATTCCTGCAAGCAATTCCATTATGGCGAAAAACCTCTTTAAATTATCGCATTATTTTGATAACGAGCAATATGCAACTACCGCCATAACCGTTTTAAACAATGTGAAACCAGAAATTCAGGAATATCCATCCAGTTATTCAAATTGGCTGGATTTAATGATGAATTATGCCTTTCCGTTTTACGAAGTGGCCATTGTTGGTGATGATGCCAAAGAAAAATTGTTTGAATTAAATAAAACGTACATTCCCAACAAACTCATAGCTGGCAGCACCGACGAAAATAATTTACCCTTGTTGGAAAACCGGTATAACCCAAAAGAAACATTCATTTATGTGTGCGTGAACAAAGCCTGCAAACTACCAGTAACGGATGTGAATAAAGCTATTGAACTATTAAAGGAATGACCATTATAACAACCTTTTTGATTGTTTTTGTTGCCTTGGAACACGTTTATTTTTTGATATTGGAACTGTTTTTTTGGACCAAACCGAAAACCATTAAAGCATTTGGATTAAAATCCAAAGCATTTGCGGAAGAAACAAAAGTGCTAGCTGCCAATCAAGCATTGTACAATGGGTTTTTAGCGGCAGGTTTGCTCTTTTCAATCATTCAGAATGATACAAAAGTGGCTGTTTTTTTCTTGTTTGCGTGACTATTGCGGGCATGCATGGGTCTTACTCTACAAAGCAAATAAAAAATTTATATGCACAAACAGTCCCTGCCATTATCGCTTTAATCAGTTGTTTTCTATAAAACTTAACTATTGTTTTACTGCTGTTTGCTTGTAAAGTTTTTAACTTTAAACATTAAGTACATGAAACTTCAATAACTAAATTTCGATACCCAAAGGAATGATTATATGGAAGTCCCGATAGGAGCTATCGGGATGACCAATAAAAAACAATAAATATAAACACATGAAAAAGTTTAATTAATCTCAAACCATTAAAAACAAGTCGGTTAAATAATTCCTCCCCTTTTTTCAAGGGGAGAGCTTGTGCCGAATTTTCGGTATGCCGATAGGCGGAGGGGTCAATACTTGTAATTATTTTAATAATACGATATTTTTTCATATACTAAACTTTAAACATTAATAACTTAAATAGAATTATGGACTTGGAAAATATTGACACAGAAAAATGGATGGTATTAGCTACTGAATACGGACTAAAAATAATTGGAGCCATTGTTATTTGGATTGTTGGCGCTTGGATCATTAAAAAAATCCTGAAGGCAACCCGAAAGGTAATGACGACTAGCAATTATGATGAGAGTCTTCAAAAGTTCCTGATAAATCTTCTGAGTTGGGGACTTAAAATATTATTAATCATAACACTTCTCGGTACTTTAGGGGTGCCAACAACCTCGTTTGCCGCCATTATTGCCGCTGCAGGTTTAGCCGTTGGTTTAGCGCTTCAAGGCTCGTTGGGTAATTTTGCCGGCGGTGTATTGATTATGGTTTTTAAACCTTTTAAAATTGGCGATTTAATTGAAGCCCAAGGCGAAATGGGCGTTGTAAAACACATAGAAATTTTCACAACCAAACTAACAGGTCTATCAAATAAAGAAATTATCATTCCCAATGGCGCCTTATCAAATGGGAACATTATTAATTATACCACTGAAGGGGTTCGTAGAGTAGATTTAACCTTTGGGGTCGGATACGATTCTGATATCAAAAAAACGAAAGAGGTTTTAATGGATGTTTTAACTTCCCATCCAAAAGTTTTAAAAGAACCCGCGCCTACCGTAAATGTTTCTGCGTTAGCGGACAGTTCCATCAATTTTGCTGTGCGACCTTGGTGTAACTCCGAAGATTATTGGGCGGTTTACTTTGGCATTACCGAAAATGTAAAAGAAGCTCTTGATAATGCTGGTATTGACATTCCGTATCCACATCATGTGGAAATTAGAAAACAAGGGTAGTAATCCCTGTTCATAAGAGGTTTAAAAAGTGAAAAATGCTACTTGTCCGGTCCAGCGCAGTTGAGACCTATTCGATAGTCTGTAATTTGAAGCTTTCAACAAGTTTCACTTGTTATTTTCTAAACAAAATATATTTTGTTTCTCAGTTATGCTACCCTTTACAAGTATTTTATATATTTGATTTTCAAATATTTAAATATTACTCAAATTTTAAAAACACCCCTAAAGTCCCCTCTAGGGGACAATCCATATTTTCAAATTTTCAGTTTCAAATTCAATTTAATTGTCAACAATATCGCTTGATAAATTTTTTTATCTGTTGCCTCGCAATGACAAAATTATTAAACTTCTGATTATCAATAGTGTGCACTAATTCTTATGTCGAACTCAGGTTTTTAGTTTATGCCAATTTGTTTTTCAAAGATACCTACATGGTTCCAAAAAAAGCCTTGCGCATAAGTAACCTTTGATAAATTTATTTGTCAATAGAACCCAATACCCGAGACATGAACGTATTTAAAGCTTCTTTTTTTGGAGTGCCCTCTTTAATCATTTTGTTAACTTCTATAGCACCGTACATGTTAGATAGAAGTTCTCCAATAACATCCAGTTCTTCATCTTTTAATGATGACACCTCTGTTAGACTTTCAAGGGTTTCTATGGTTTCAATAAGAAAATCTTCGTCGTTTTCTTCAATAAACTGTGTTAAATGTTTAATTACCGGTAACTTCATCCCATCTTCCGTCTTCCCGAAGGGAAGAAACTAGTTTTAGTTTATTAATAAATAATGACTATATAACTTCTTCAACAAGTTCTTTAAGTACTTCAAATTTATTTGTTTGGACCTGGTTTACAAAAGTTCCGTTTTTAAAAGTAGCGAACGTAGGTAAATTATCCACAGTAGCTAATTTTCTTGATTCCGGGAATTTTTCAGCATCAGCTATAACAAATGTGATGTTTTCATATTCTGAAGCCAATTTTTTTACTTTGGGCTTCATGATCCTACAGTTACCGCACCAAGTGGCTGAATATTGCACAACTACCGTATCGTTTTTAGCAACTATGTCTTGCAAGTTGTCATTTTCCAATTCTTGAAGCATTTTTTTCAGTTTACGTGAGCCGATAAATATTCTGCGGTCCCAATTCTGTTCGCATTCATTGCCTGTTTTCCTTCTTCCCAGTTTGCAGGGCATACTTCACCTTTTTCTTGCACATGGGTTAAGGCATCAATTAAACGCAAATACTCATTTACATTTCTACCTATTGGCATATTATTGATGCTTTCATGTTGTACGGTACCTTCTTCATCAATAATATAGGTGGCTCTGTAAGTAACGTTGTCTCCATCTACTTGAAGTATGCCAGTTTCATCATCGTATCTTTCATTGCTAATGTCAAGAATACCTAATATGTTTGACAAATTCCTGTTACTATCTGCAAGTATTGGATAGGTAACGCCTTCAATACCGCCGTTATCCTTTGAAGTGTTTAACCACGCAAAATGAACCTCGGGGGTATCACAAGAAGCTCCAATTACAATGGTATTGCGTTTTTCAAACTCACCTAATGCCGTTTGAAAAGCATGTAATTCTGTTGGGCATACAAAAGTGAAATCTTTTGGGTACCAAAATAAAAGTACTTTTTTCTTGTTGTTCACAGCTTCTTCAAGAGCGTTTACTTTAAAAGTATCTCCCATGTCGTTCATGGCGTCCACGTTTAAATTTGGGAATTTTTTTCCTACTAATGTCATGTTATTTTATATTTGAATGTTATAAATTTTCGTTGCTGCAAATATAAAGCAGAATAGGAATTTAAGGGGGAAATAAAATTTTTATTATTTATTTGATTATAGATATTAACTATTATTTTAGTCAATATTTATAAATTTAATTTATTTTTAAAGCTATTTGCCTGATTTTAATTGAAAACGCTGCAAATAACAGCGTCATAAACGGACTTAGCCAGTTAAAAACAGCATAGCCAGCATAATCAAGGGTATCAACACCCAAAACACTGCTTTGGTAAGCGCCACACGTGTTCCAAGGCACCAAGGCAGAGGTTACGGTACCGCTGTCTTCTAATGTTCTTGATAGATTTTCTGGAGCAAGACCTTTATCTTTAAAAGCTTGAGCGTACATTTTTCCGGGAACTACAATCGCTAAATACTGGTCGCTTGCCGTAATATTAAGTGCTAAACAACTGGCCACAGTGCTTGTAAAAAGTCCGAATGTTGTATGGAACAATTTCAGTAACGCTTTGCTTATAGTGGTTAATGCGCCAATAGCGTCCATAATGCCACCAAAAACCATAGCACTTAGGATAAGCCAGATGGTCCCTAGCATTTTACTCATGCCACCTGCGGTAAACAAGCCTTTTAGAGCCTCATTTTCTGTGGGAATGGAAGTTTCAATTGTTATGGCGTTCATAATGCCTTTATAGCCCGTTGAGAAATCTAAGTGCGTGCCACCACCTATGGCAGTTACGATGCTGGGTTGAAATATTAAGGCGAATACACCGCCCAATAAAGTACCTATTAGAAGTGCGATTAAAGGAGATGTTTTTTTTATGATTAAAACAATGACCAATATGGGTACAATAAATAACCAAGGGCTAATATTGATGGCAGCGCTCACGGCTTCGGATATTTCGTGGCTATCGGCAACGCCAGTAGTATCTAAGTTTAATCCTAAAACAATAAAAACGATTAGGGCAATGGTAATGGTGGGCGTTGTAGTGTAAAGCATGTAGCGGATGTGCGTAAACAAATCGGTTCCCGCCATGGCAGGCGCCAAATTGGTGGTGTCGCTCATGGGGGAAATTTTATCTCCAAAATAAGCTCCGGAAATTATGGCACCTGCCGTCATTCCCAACGGCACTCCCAAAGCATCGGCAATGCCAATTAAAGCAATGCCCACCGTGGCAGAGGTAGTCCAAGAACTTCCTGTGGCAACGGATATAATTGCACAAATAATCACACTTGCCGGTAGAAAAATAGTAGGGTTTAAAATATGGAGTCCGTAATAAATCATGGTGGGTATAATGCCGCTTATTAACCAGGTTCCTGCCAATGCCCCTACCATGAGTAAAATAAGAATGGCACCGGCGGTGGATTTGATGTTTTCGGCCACTTCTTCCATCATTTGGTCAAATGTTACCTTATTAAACAGGCCAACAATAGCTGCTACCGCTCCACCAAGTAACAACACAAATTGGTTGGAACCACTTAAAGCATCGCTACCAAAAGTGTAAACATTATAGGCAAGCATGCCAACCAATGCGAAAACAGGGATTAAAGCTTCCCAAATGTTAAGTTCTTTGTTTTCAACAATATGTTCGTCTTCCGGATGTGTAGGCTTTATTTCTTGGCTTTGCATAATGATTGAAGTTTTTAAAATGGTAATGTTACGATTTTACCTGCATGTATGCAAATGGGTTTTATGTGTACTTTTGTTGCTTCAATTTACAGCATTAATGGATTCACTTGCACCAAAGTGTTTTGGTTGCTGCTTGTTGTAAAGTGGTTTTAGGAAAGAGAATAGGCAGGACACCACTTTTTTATCCATTTAGCAATTAGAGGGCGCATTCAACAAGACAGCAATGGTGTACACCAACTTTTTGGATATGGTTAAAAGGCATTTAGGAATTTAAGTCATTTCTACCTTAGGAGAAATCATATAATATTGATTGTATGTCAATCTTGATAATGCGATGTCTCAATCGTGCCTCATTTTGACATGACTAAAATACCAAGCTCTTTCATACAGCCATTCATCATCTCATAAGTACGCTCAATGTCATCATCCAAACCAATGGAGAAACGAATCAATCCATCACTTAAACCCATTTCTTTTTGCTCATTTTCAGGTATTTCAGATGATGTTGAAGTCCCCGGGGCACTAAACAGCGTTTTGTAAAACCCTAAACTAACGGCCAAATATCCTAAGTTGCGGTTTTGCATCAGTTCCATCAATTCATTGGCTTTTTCCAAAGAACCCACATCAATGGTCAACATGCCTCCAAAACCATATTGCGCATTCATCATACTTTTAAATAATTCATGGGAAGGGTGCGATTCTAAACCAGGATAGACTGTTTTTAAGCCATCCGCTTCAAATTTTTGCGCCAAAAACAAGCCGTTTTTACTGTGTTGTTGCATCCTGATATGAAGTGTTCGTAAGTTTTTCAAAACAGAGGCCGCTCGTAAACTATCCATGGTGGAACCCAACAGCATCGATGCCCCGTGGTTTACATTTCGCAGCTCGTTAATCAATTCTTGTGTGCCACAGACCACACCGCCAACGGTATCACTAGAGCCATTAATAAATTTAGTCAAACTGTGAATGACGATATTCGCTCCCAAAACAGCTGGGGAAATGGATAATGGCGAAAACGTATTGTCAACAACCAATTTTAACTGGTGTTTTTTGGCTATGGCTGCCAACCCTCGAATATCAGCAACTTCCAAAAGCGGATTACTAACCGATTCACAGTATAAAACCTTGGTATTTTTTGTTATGGCAGCTTCTACAACGTCTAGTTTGGTAATATCCACAAAAGCCGTTTGGACTTGAAAACGCGGTAAAAAGTTTTTCAAAAACGCATACGTGCCTCCGTAAATGGTTCTACTGGAAATTATATGGTCGCCTGCACCGCATAATTGCATCAATACGGGTGTAATGGCGCCCATACCTGAAGCGGAAACATTGGCGGTTTCCGTGCCTTCCATTGCGGCAAGCGCTTCGCCTAAATACAAATTGGAAGGCGAGGAGTGGCGTGAATACAAATAACAGCCATCTGCATTTCCTTCAAACGTATCGAACATGGTTTTAGCTGAAAGAAACGTGTAAGTGGAGGAATCTGAAATAGAAGGATTAACACCTCCAAATTCTCCAAAATATTGTAAATCCTGAATGCGGTTTGCGGGTTTAAAAGCCATAATATATCGTATTGTTTATCTAACAAAATTGAATAATTATAGATTAAAAAACAATGTTTGTCTGGTTATTTGGATTATAAAACCATAGAATATTCAAAAATTAGAAAATATAATTGTAAATTTCAAAAAAATGGATATTTCAACGAAAAATTTTCTATGATGGTATTTGATGCTACTGATAAAAAGCTATTGGAATTTTTGCAAACCGATAGCAAACAAACCAACAAAGCGCTTTCAAACAAATTAAATCTGTCCGTTACAGCGGTTTACGAACGCATTAAAAAGCTCGAAAAAGAAGGGTTTGTAAATAAATATGTCGCTTTAGTGAATAAGGAGCAAGTTGATAAATCCTTTGTGGCGTTTTGCCATATCAAGCTCATTCAGCACACGCAAGATTATGTGATGAAATTTGAAAAGGAAGTCGCCAATTTAACCGAAGTATTGGAATGTTACCATATAAGTGGCGATTACGACTATTTGTTGAAAGTGATTGTGAAGGATATGGTGGCCTTTCGTGAGTTTATGGTAAAAAAACTGACTTCCATCAATCATATTGGCAGTACACATAGTATGTTTGTAATCAATGAAGTAAAGCACACCACAGCGATTGGTTTTTAAAAGCCCCTTTGTCCTTCGGACATTTAACTCTTGTTTATTATTCTATGGAATCGTTGAATCTGCGATTTCCCCAAAGGGAAAAAATATACACGAATTTTCGACAAAATGAATTCAACAATCTATAAAAGCATCGAATTATTTCTCATTTTTATTCTTTTGCCCATAAGTTTTGTATTCCCTTATGCACCTTGGATAAAATTATCGATTGGTTCCCTAGGATTTCTATACGTTATTTATATGTTATTAAAGGTTGAAAATGAAACATTTAGAATAGCGCCAAACTTACATTGGAAACGCTTTTGGAAAGAAACGCTCATCAAATTTTTACTGATTGCTTTTTTAACAACAGGTTTTGTTTGGTTTACAGATAAGCGAGCTTTATTTGAAGTAGTGGTCAATAAACCAAAAATGTGGGTGCTGTTTATGCTTATATACATCTTTTTTTCGGTCTATCCCCAAGAATTGCTTTACCGAACCTTCTTTTTTAAACGCTATAAATACCTATTCAAAAACGAATCATTATTTATTTTTGTAAATGCTATATTGTTCTCATTGGCACATCTGTTTTTCAAAAATGGTTTGGTACTCATCATGACCTTTTTAGGCGGCTTGCTTTTTGCGTTTACTTTCAACAAAACAAAGTCAACGCTTTTGGTTTCAATAGAACATGCCATATATGGAAGCTGGTTGTTTACCGTGGGCATGGGTGCTATGTTAGGCTTTCCAACATGAAATTGTTTGTAGAGACTGGGAATCTTTGTGTGACTTCGTGTAAAATTTTGTGAATCTTTGTGGAATAACTATTACACAAAGTACACAAAGAAGACACAAAACCCACAAAGCCAAAAACAAAATTAAAATAAGAGGTTTTTATGATTAATTAAAGATTGTTTTTAAACGTGTCTCCTCTGTTTTCAAAATGATTTGTTCCTTACTATTAAAACTTTTTTAGTACTTTTAAACCGCTATTTATTAACCAACTAAATTTACAGCATGAAAAATATAGCTTATATTATTTTAGGAATTATCATTGGCGCATTGGCCACTTATTTTTTTTGCCCTAGGCAAATGGAAAATGGAGACATTAAAATTGTAAAGCCTAAAGGGGTCATTACTGTTGAAAAAGCTTGGGAACTAGATGACAATTGGACTGAGTTTAGGCAGGCCGCTGTAGATTCGGCAGCAAAAAAACAGGGAAGGGATAAAGACAATCGTTGGACACATTGGTCTTTAGATGATATAGAGAACTACTTAGCCTTTGCCAAACACCAATCGGATAGTTTAGGTTATAAAATGACCGGTATTCGTGTTTATTTAGGGGTTTATGGAAAAAATGCCGATGTTAGCAAAAAAGATTTAACCACCATGTTTATGGTGCCAACGGGTAAAAAAGCGCGTGCCGGAGCCAATAGTTTTTTTAGTAGCGCTGTTGGAAATGAGGAAGATGTTCCTGGAGGGAGTCCTTTGAATGAAGGAAGTGGTGGTAAAGAAGGGTATAATAATTAGACAGTATTTTTGGAAGATTTCTTATTAAACTACAAAAATGGAATTACCAGATTTGTAGAAATTACGGCAGCTGTTACAGGTTTATTTGTTTTAAAAAAACACAAATTTTCAACAGCTAAATATTTTATTTACTTTTTAGTTTATCTTTCTTTAGGGGATTTTATAAATACTTATGTAAAATATATAAAGAATGGGGGGTTTTTAAGCTTTTTAAAGGGAACCATATTTGTAGAAAACTACTGGTGGACTACTTTGTTTTGGAAAATTGGCGCAATAATATTTTTTTCTTTTTATTATTATAAAATAATAACAATAGAACGGTTTAAAATTATTTTAAAATATAGTGGATACATCTTTTTTGTTTTTTCAATAATCTATATTGTAACACATTGGGAAAACTACTTTGTTACGTTTTTTCCAATTATAAGTGTTTTAGGAGCTATCATCATATTTTTATGCACAAGTTTTTATTTTTTTGAAATATTACAAAGCGATAAAATATTAACTTTTTATAAATCTTTAAATTTTTATATAAGTGTAGCCATATTTATTTGGTGGTTAATGATAACGCCAATGGTATTTTATGATATTTATATGCTAAATAACGATTGGAATTTAATTTATTTAAGACGATACATTTATCTATTTGCCAATATCATCATGTATTCAACCTTTACATTTGCCTTAATATGGTGCAAACCGGAGAACGATTAGCTAGTACCGCTTCAGAACGCTATTTATTGGTGTATATGATTGCCGTTTTGGTAATTGTAACCACCTTGGTCATCATTTTTTTTGTGGTTTTTTTAAAGCGTAAAAACAAATTATTGTTAGACCAAATAAAACGACAACAAGCTTTTGAGGCAGAAATAGCACAAGCACAAACTGAAACCCAAGAACAAACCTTAAAAAATATTGGTTGGGAATTGCACGATAATGTGGGTCAGTTATTATCGTTTGCCAGTATGCAGCTCAGTATTTTGAAAATGCAGGTTTCTGATGATGTAAAGGAAAAATTTAAAGATACCAGTGATGCACTTAAAGAAAGTCTGGCCGAAGTGCGTATGCTTTCAAAAACATTGAACAATGAAGTGGTGCTTAATATTGGATTTGAAAAATCGATTACCAACGAATTGAACCGACTCAAAAAGATGAAATTCACTTCTGCGGAACTTAAGATTATTGGCGACAAAGTGAATTTTAACGACCGAAAACACGAAATCATTATTTTTAGGATTCTACAGGAGTTTTTATCAAATTCCGTAAAATATTCCCAAGCCAAAAATTTGAATATCATTTTAAATTACCAAACCAATAATTTGATTATTACAGCCACAGATGACGGCAAAGGTTTTGATATGGAGGAAGTTGAAAAAGGTTCTGGTTTAATCAATATGAAAAGTCGAGCTACTTTAATTAACGCCACTTTAGAATTAAGGTCCAAACCCAATGAAGGTGTGAAACTGGAATTGAATTACCCGCTTTAAACGTCATTGCGAGCCTTATGCAATGACGATTCGTTAGCAGACTTACTTATTATATATAACTCACAACCACCTCTCCCAAAATTTTTCGAGAAACCAACCCCTCCATTTAAAGCTTTGTCCAAAATTCCAGTTTGCCCTTAAAAAGTTAAAAGACTTCTTTATATTTGTGCTTTATTATGCAACAGACTTTTTATAAATACCACGGAACAGGAAACGACTTTGTGATGATCGATAATCGTCAGCAAACGTTCAATAAAAAAGACACCAAACACATCGCGTTTTTGTGCGACAGACGTTTTGGTGTGGGAGCAGACGGCCTTATTTTACTTGAAAACCACCCTACTTTAGATTTTAAAATGGTGTATTATAACGCCGATGGAAACGAAAGTTCCATGTGCGGTAATGGCGGACGTTGTTTGGTTGCCTTTGCAAAACAATTAAACGTTATTAGCAACAAAGCTGTTTTTGAGGCCATCGATGGCTTGCACCACGCGAGTATGGAAAATGGCATAGTAAGACTTCAAATGCAAGATGTTGATACTGTTGAAAAACATCCGCAACATGTGTTTTTAAACACGGGTTCGCCACATCATGTTCAGTTTGAAGAAGCCATTGAAAATTTCGACATCAAAACAAAAGGTGCAAAAATTAGATACGGAGCGCCGTATAACCAAGCTGGTAGCAATGTAAACTTCGTAAAGAAAATCAGCGACCAAATTTTTGCTGTTAGAACCTACGAGCGTGGCGTGGAAGATGAAACGTTGTCTTGCGGAACCGGTGTGACAGCAGTCGCAATAGCGATGCATGCACTTAAAGAAACCGATAAAAACCTGATTACCTTAAAAGTGCAAGGCGGCGAGTTGCAAGTATCTTTTGATGTGGAAAATGGGGTTTATAAAAATGTTTGGCTTATAGGACCTGCAACTTATGTTTATTCCGGAATTCTATGATTACCTTAAAAGGAGAACATATTTATTTGCGTGCCTTGGAGCCTGAAGATTTGGAGTTTATCCATACCATTGAAAACGACGAATCCATTTGGGAAATAAGCAATACCATAACACCGTTTTCAAAGTATATAATAAAGCAGTATTTAGAACAATCGCACAAGGATATTTTTGAAGTCAAGCAATTGCGACTGGTTATTTCCAACTATGATGATGTGGCTTTAGGAATGATCGATCTGTTCGATTTCGACTTTAAAAACAGTAGGGCAGGTGTCGGTATCTTGGTTAAGGAACTGAATGACCGATCTAAAGGATATGGTAAAGAAGCTTTAAAATTATTGGTGGATTATAGTTTTACACATTTAGGTTTGCATCAATTATATTGCAATATTTCCGAAGAAAACGAAGCCAGCATCAACATGTTTTCAAACCAAGGTTTTAAAAATATCGGATTAAAAAAAGATTGGATCCTTGTTAACGGAATCTATAAAAACGAATACCTATTCCAGCTTATAAAAAATTAAATGTATATAAAAAAGATACTTCTTGCCATCGTGTTTATTGGGATTGCCATTGCTTCTTATTTCGCATATTACGTGTACAAAACCATGATGGATACCAACACAGCGTTTAACAACGATACGGCGTATGTATTGATAGCTACCAATTCCACGTATGAAGATGTTAAGGAACAGTTGGAACCTTTATTAAAAAACATCAAGACTTTTGATGCGCTTGCCAAACAAAAAAAATATAATCTGAATGTAAAAGCGGGACGCTATGCCATTACAAAAGGCATGAACAACAACGACATTATAAATTCCATTCGAAGTAAAAACCTACCTATTAAATTATCTTTCAACAATCAGGAAAGCCTTGAAAAACTGGCAGGACGGGTGGCTTCCCAAATTGAAGCGGATAGTATATCGCTGTTAAATGCCATGAAAGATCCTTCTTTTTTTGCTGAAAACAGTTTTAATAAAGCCACTGCTTTAGGGATGTATTTGCCTAATAGTTATGAGTTTTTCTGGAACACATCTGCGGAACAATTCAGGGAACGCATGCTAAAAGAGTATAACCGTTTTTGGACGGATGCCCGAAAAGAAAAAGCAAAGGCCATCGGGTTGTCCAGAGATCAAGTGATTGCATTGGCTTCCATTGTGTATGAAGAATCCAAACAAGCTTCTGAACAACCTCGAATTGCAGGTGTTTACATGAACCGTATTAGAATTGGCATGCCATTGCAAGCAGACCCAACACTTAAATTTGCGGCGTATCAACTGCCTGAATATGAAAACACCGTTATCAAGCGGGTTTTGAATGTGCATAAAGAAATTGTCTCTCCTTATAATACCTATAAAAATTTAGGTTTGCCACCAGGACTTATCGCCATGCCCGATATATCGGCTATTGATGCGGTTTTGAATTACGAAAAGCACCAATACCTTTATTTTGCAGCCGATGCCAAACGTTTTGGGTTTCACAAGTTCGCCAAAACCCTTTCCCAACACAATGTAAATGCTAGGGAATACCAGCAATATCTGTCATCTCAAGGCATCAATAAATAGTGACTGTTTCAGCAATAAAATATCTACTGTTATTTGTTTTATTGCCTCTGTTTTCAGTTTCACAATCGAACCTGGATGCGTTTTTAACACCAAGCGATACGCTCAATAAACCACGCAGAAATGCGGTTGCCATTTCCGAAGCATCTTTGGTTAGTGTCACATTGATTGGTTTAAATCAGCTTTGGTATGCCGATTATGAGCGTTCAAAATTCCATACCATCAATGATAATAAGGAGTGGCTTCAAATGGACAAGATGGGGCATGTGTTCACATCCTATCAGTTAGGGAAACATGGAGCGCAATTGTTAAATTGGAGCGGTGTGAGCGAAAAAGACCAACTGATCTATGGTGCTACTTTAGGATTTGGTTTTTTAACAACGGTAGAGATTTTAGACGGTTTTTCCGAAGAATGGGGCTTTTCTTGGGGCGATATTTTAGCAAATGCTTCGGGAACCGGGCTTTATGTGGGGCAAGAATTGCTGTGGAACGAACAACGTATGGCATTAAAATTCTCATTTCATGAAACCAAATACGCATCTCAACGTCCAGATAAGTTGGGAGAAGGCCTTTTGGCACAGGTTTTGAAAGACTACAACGGTCAAACGTATTGGCTAAGCATCAATTTGCACTCATTTATTAAGGAAAAAAACATACCCAAATGGTTGAATATCGCCGTGGGATATGGGGCTGACGGGATGTTAACGGGCATCAAAGATGTTGACAATCAGTTGTTAACAAATATTGGAAGGCACCGCCAATTCTATTTGAGTTTAGATGTAAATTTGTCCAACATTGAGACAGAGTCTAAGTTATTGAGGTCTATTTTTGATATTTTCAATATGATAAAAGTGCCCTTGCCAACTTTAGAATTTAATAAAAAAGGGTATGTATTTCATCTATTCTACTATTAAAAAAAGTCGTTAAACGATTAATTTTGATATTGTTATAAAAATGTCTAATTTTGCACGCTGAAATTTCAAGGTGTTTTTAATGATTAAAAATGCTGAAAAAATTTAAACTTATGAGAAAAAGTATTGCAAGTTACTTAACACTAACTCTTACAATATGTATTCTAGTGTTTGTGTCGTTTTCATCAAATGAAACGATAGATTTAAGTAAGTACTCCACAGCTGGCTTAGAGTTGAATTATACGGTAAGCCAAGACGAAAGTGTTCATAAAGATGCTTTGGCGTCCAATGAAGTAAACAAACCCTTTTCTCCATACTTAGGGAAATCTTTTGTGGGATTCAAAGAGGCATTAGCCTTTAAGGAATCAAGAGGCAACTATTTTACCGTGAATACTTTAGGGTATTTAGGAAAATATCAATTTGGTGCAGCAACCTTAAAATTAATAGGAATCCATAATCCTAATTTATTTTTAAAGGACCCAGAATTACAGGAAAAAGCATTTATTGCCAATACACAGCGTAATAAATGGATTTTACGTCGGGACATCAAAAACTTTGTGGGCAGAAAAGTTAACGGTATTTTAATTACGGAATCCGGTATTTTAGCTGCGGCACATTTAGCTGGGGCAGGAAGCGTAAAAAACTATTTGAGAAGTTACGGCATCGATAATTTTGAGGATAGTTATGGTACCAACATTGAATATTACATGAAAAAGTTTTCAGGTTATGATACGTCTTCCATCACACCAAATAAGAAAGCAAAAGCGATTTAATTAGAGTTGCTCTTATGTTATAGTTTTTCTACACTAAAACCTATTTTTATAAAAGCATATAGATTAATCATCTTGATTATTATCAATGCGAATCAAGAGTTAAAATATTGTAACTATTCAGCCAGTGAAAATTGGAGTACGCGCTTGACTTAGGGGCGTTAGCCCTGTAGTCTTAGCAGCAAAATGAGCCATGATGATGACTTAGGGGCGTTAGCCCTGACATCTTTGATAAAATAATTGCGTACGTGTTTGCCATGTTTATTGAATTTCAGGGCTATATGTTTTTTGTTCATTATCGTGTTATTTTATGAAGATAACAGGGCTACGCCCCTTTTATTTAATTAACGTTTGTATCTACGACGATTTTAGGGCTAACGCCCCTAATATTGTCTTATAAACCGTAATGGGTTTTAATCTTTTCAACACTTGATTCGCATTATCAATAATTAAGTATATTAGTTTAACGTAAAACGGTTTGTATTATAATCTATAAATTCTTGTTTACTGAAATTAATCTGTAAAAGCCATTATATTACAAGCCCATTTTATGAAAAACAAGATTATTCATAATATGAAATCTAAAGTCGTTTTCAGAAAAGACTTAGCACAAACAAGAGCGTTGATAAAAGCCGGTAAGGTTGCTGCTAAAACTGCCAACAGAGCTTCAAGGGTATTAGGGTTATCAGTTTCTTTTATAAAGGACGGTGTGATTTATGAAGAAAAAAAACGCTAAAATAGTTAGAAAAGGCCCTATTGAAGAACAAGTTGAAGCTCCTTTCGAAATTAAAAAAGGCTTAATACTGCATGCCAAGTAAAAAAAACAAGAATCTTTGCAGGACCTAATGGTTCGGGTAAAAGTACCTTATGAACTTGTTTAAACTTTTTTCAATTGGCGGCAAAATGATATTTTTTCCTCACTTTTTGTCTTTTTATAGCTCCGTAACGATGCTATGCAGTTCAAAAAAGCCTTCAATTGAGCAAAAAACCTCTTCCCGATTAGCTATCGGGATTTTGCTTCAATCAAAAAAGTTTAAACCAGTTCTATTTAATGGATTCTCCAAAAATTATAATATGGGATTTTTTATAAAATGCCGATGAGCTTGAAAAAAAATTAGCGCAATCGGGTTTGATAGATCTAGCCGAAATAGGTATTACTGCAACCCAAGAAGATTTAGATGCCTTTAAAACCTTAGCTTCTTCCAAATCATTATTCAAAAAAGCACACGATAGCGGTCATGCCATTGACATAATTATTAGGGAAAACTTTATTGTTGATGCATCAAAAGAAACACAGAGTTATGAGGGTGCTTTTGTTGCTGCCTTTATAAGGCGCTTACTTATTGCCCAGAATAAGTCTTTTAGCTTTGAGACAGTTAGGAGCCATACTTCTAAAATTGATGAGATTTCCAATATGGTAACCCAAGGATATACAGCCTATTTGTATTTTATTTGTACGGATAGTCCGGATGTAAATGTTTCAAGGGTTACCAATCGTGTTGAAAAAGGAGGTCATGAAGTTCCCAAAGACAAAATCATAACCCGATACTATAGAACATTAGACAACTTATATTTAGCATTGCCTTATTATTATCGTGCTTACTTATTTGATAATTCAGGAAAACCGCAAGTATTAATAGCGGAGATTTACAAAGGGATCATGGAACTTAAGACCGACAAACTCCCTAATTGGTTTATCAAATTTGTGTTACCTTACTACACAAAATAATCTCTCACTTAAAGGAAGGATGTTTACAAAAGTGTTTTTCTTTTACTTAAGATGCAAATATATCATGAGCATGAGTAAATCCTCAATTAAGGCTAGCTTTTAGTGCTTTTTATCATCTATTGAACCTTCCCGAAACATTTCCATCTAAAATACCCATAACTTCTGCTACGTTGGCATAATTAACATCGCCTTCATACGTGTGCTTTAAAGCGCAGGCGGCACTTGCAAATTCCATGGATTTGTAATCGTCAAATTTCTGTAAGCCATAAATCAAACCAGCTGCAAAAGCATCACCGGTTCCTATTCTATCTATAATATGCGTGATTTCAAAATCGCTGGTTTCCCTAAACTCTTTGCCATTCCACATTCTGGCCCTAATTTTGTGCCATGATGCGTTAATGGGCGTTCTAATTTTATCGAAAACTTTATTGATGGAAGGGAATGCTTTAATCAATGCTTTGCTTGCCTCAACAAAATCTTCGTTGGAATGGCCATATTTAGCATCCAAAACTTCATTGATTTCATTAACCCCACCAATAAAAATGGTGGAATATGTAAGCAAATCGGTCAAAACATCTTTGGCATTTTCGCCATACTTCCACAATCCGTTTCTATATGTTGGGTCTGCAGAAACGGCTATTCCTTTTTCTTTGGCAATAACCAATCCTTTTTTTAAGGTTCCATAACCGCCTTTGCCTAGCCCCGGCGTAATACCCGTCCAATGGATCCATTTCCCCTTTTTTAAGATGGTTTCCCAATCTACCATGTCTGGTTGAATATCCGAAAACGAAGAATTCGACCGGTTATATGAAATGGCACTTGGACGCATCACTGCACCGACCTCAAGAAAATAAACGCCCAAAGGTTTGTTGGACCGTACGATGGCAGAGGTGCTGACTCCAAATTTTTGTATAAATGATAATGCGGTATCTCCAATAAAATCATTTGAAACACAACTGATATGTTTTACTTTTTCACCAAAATTAGCAATGGAAATACCCACGTTCACCTCCGTACCCCCAAAATAGAATTCCAGTAAATTTGCTTGGATAAATTTTTTGTTTCCTTCCGGAGACAACCTCATTAAAACTTCCCCGAAGGTTATAATTTGCTTCATACAGTTTGTTTAAAATTATGGCGTAAACTCTTCCGAGTACACTCTGTTTTCTTGCTCGTTCACTCTAATAAATGTGGTGCATTTAGTAAGTTCTTTCAAACGTTGCGCCCCAACATAAGTACAGGTACTTCTCAGGCCTCCTAAAATATCCTGTAAGGTGTTTTCAACATCGCCTTTATAAGGCACCTCTACTGTTTTGCCCTCGCTGGCCCTATATTCTGCAACCCCTCCAATATGCTTGTTCATGGCGGTTGAAGAGCTCATACCATAGAATTTTCTATAGGGTTTGCCTTGTTTTTCAATAATTTCGCCGCCACTTTCGGTATGTCCCGCAAGCATGCCACCCAACATTACAAAATCGGCTCCAGCACCAAAAGCCTTGGCTACATCGCCGGGAGACGTACAGCCACCATCACTTATTATTTGCCCACCCAAGCCATGCGCCGCATCGGCACATTCTATAATGGCTGAAAGTTGTGGGTAGCCAACTCCCGTTTTTACCCGGGTGGTACATACAGATCCTGGTCCAATCCCTACTTTAACAATGTCGGCACCCGATAGTAATAGCTCTTCAACCATTTCGCCCGTAACCACGTTTCCAGCAATAATTACTTTATCTGGATATTGTTCCCTTGTTTGCTTTACAAAATTCGCAAAATGTTCAGAATACCCGTTGGCCACATCCATGCAAATGAATTTTAAATACGGGTTGAATTTAAAAATGGTAGCTAACACTTCCGTATCTTTTTTACCAATGCCAGTACTAACAGCCATATTATTTTCAATGCCTTCTGGTAAATTGGATGAAAACACATTCCAATCTGTTATCGAGTAATGTTTATGAATGGCGGTAAACAACTTTTTTTCTGATAGTGCTTTTGCCATTTCAAAAGTACCGACCGTATCCATATTTGCTGCAATTATGGGTATGCCTGTCCAAGTGATTGGGCTATGCAAAAATTTGAATTCGCGCTCTAAATTAACTTCCGATCTACTTTTCAGGGTAGAACGTTTCGGACGGATCATCACATCCTTAAAACCTAATTTTATATCGTATTCTATTCGCATGGATTATTGGATTATCTTTACGTTGCACTCATCATTTACTATCATGGTAAAGTTAAAAAAAACAAAAATAATATAAGTGCTAAATAGCTATAATACTTTTGTTAATTGATATATTTGTTAAAACGCATAATGAATACATGAGGTTTCCTCCACAGAAAATAAAATCCATTAAAGTAAGGAAAATATTATCCATTATTATTTTCTTTTCCATAGCGACTATTCTGTTATTGGGCTATTTTTTTGTTGAAAACAAAGCTGATATGAGGAATATAGCCTTGGTACTTTTTGTATTTGCCATTTTGCAAGTGGTTATCCTTCAATATTTCTTTAAGAATCAATTAAAGAACGATATTATAAAGACCAGTTTAAGAAATAGGATTGAAGAGTTAAAATTGAGTTTGGATGAAGCCAATAAAATGGCCGATTACAAATCCATTTATCTGGCCAATATGAGTTACGAAATACGTACCCCGCTTAGTACCGTTTTGGGCATGCTGAATATGCTGAAGCAAACCGATTTGGATGATGACCAAAAGGCCCAAGTTGAAATTGCTGAATACTCATCAAAACATTTATTGCAACTTGTAAACATGGTGACCAACAATGCTGATGTTGAAACCGGGGATGTGAAGTTGAATTTAATGTCGATAGATTTAAAATCGGATTTGTCTTCTCTTTTTAAAGTTTTTGAATACCAAGCTTGGGAAAAAGGCCTGCAATTTGATTTTAAGTTTTTATTGAACAAAAAACGTAGATTTTCACTTTTAGGGGATTCCATTCGCATCCAACAAGTGCTGATAAACCTCATCAATAATGCCATTAAGTTCACAAATGCAGGGAAAATTTCTATCATTATAGACCAAACCATAAGTATTGACGACGATCAAATTGTAACGTTTTATGTAAAAGATACGGGCATAGGGTTGCGCCCCAGTGAAGTAAAACAGATTTTTGAGGATTCCAAAAAATTTGACACCTCCCTACGAAGGGATTATAGAGGGGGCGGTATGGGGCTTTCGGTATCGCACCAACTGGTAAAATTAATGGGAAGCGAATTAAAACTGGAAAGTAAGGAAAATGAAGGTTCCACGTTTTACTTTAGTTTGCAACTTAAAAAAACCATGAACATAAAGGCTGAAGAGGACGTTCATAAACCCATCTTGTCACATAAATTTAATGTTTTGGTTGCTGAAGATAATAGAATGAGCCAAAAAGTGATTAAATTTTTATTGGAGCAACAAGGTGCCCAATGCACATTTGTAAATAATGGTTTTGAGGCTGTGGAAATGTATAAAAGCTCCAGTTTCGACTTGATTTTTATGGACATTTACATGCCCGATATGGATGGTTATGAGGCTACCGAAGCCATACAAGGCACTAAAAAATATTCAGAGCTGAACACACCCATAATAGCGGTATCGGCAAGTGCTTTTGATGAAGATATTTTGAAGGCAAAACAAATAGGTATCAACGATTATTTATCAAAACCGATAGAGGTGCTGAAGCTGAAAGAGCTATTGATTAAATATTCCAAAAAAGAACACCATGCTTAAAGATTTCAATAACTAGTCTAAACTATTTTACCGCAATCATACTAATTTCAACGTTCACGTTTTTTGGCAATCGTGCTACTTGAACCGTTTCTCGGGCAGGTGCATTGGCATCATCAAAATAACTTCCATACACATCGTTTATCAAAGCAAAATCGTCCATGTTGCTAATGAATATGGATGATTTTATAACATCATTAAAAGTCATGTTTGCAGCTTTTAAAACAGCTTTTAGGTTATTCATCACTTGTGTGGTCTCTGATTTTATATCCTCTAGAACAAGCGTGCCAGTTTCTGGATCAATGGCAATTTGACCAGAGGTATATAAGGTGTTTCCGCTTAAAACCGCTTGGTTATAAGGACCAATGGGTGCCGGGGCATGTGGGGTGTTAATTATTTTTTTCATAAATTAAGGTTTTTATAGCCACAAATACACGAAAAATTTTTCATAAATAAAGAATAAATCATTCGTGTATTCGTGGCAAATATTTTTTTTCTTCAAACTTCAAACTTCAAGCCTCAAACCTCAACCTAAAGCCTAATATCCGGTTGGTTTCGTTTTTCGTATTTTAAATCCTTTAGGATGTTCGATTTTATCCCAATAAAGAAATTCCAAGAACTTCTGGTGCTAAAGGGCACCCAACTAAAATTCATGCGCCAACTCATCAAATCACGCTCAAAACGTAATTGGGTATAAGTGAATCCGACGTTTTTCAAATCATAACCGGAAGACGCTCCAATGGTCCATTTTTCGGTCAGCTTAATATCTCCTGAAAACATAAGGGAGTGCGATGAAATTTGACTTTCCCGTCTGGAATTGGAATAATTTAAAGCATAGGCTATGCGCAAACTCCAAGGAATGCTAAAGTTGTAATAGGTGTTTTTGGTTTCATCTTCATCTGTTTCGTCAGTGTTTGGGTCTAAAAGCGCAAAGTCTTCAGGGATTCCAAATAAATCATCATCACGACCTCCGCTACGTAAATTCTCCTCGATGGCTCTTTGGTTTTTTTCCTTTTTCTTGCCTTTTCCACTATCAATAGACCAGCTTGTGGTTACATTGGCACTGGTTAATCTAAAAAGACTGCCGCCGTTATCAACATTGAACGTGTTGATTCGGTTGTTGTTATTGTCTAAGGCATAAGGGTCTAGGGTAGCACCAAAATTAATGCTCATTTTGTTGTCAAAAAGTTGCGTGCTGCCATTCATATTGATAGGGCTCCATTGTAAAGAATCGCCAGCAAAATTATAAGCGGTAGAAAAATTCAAATTGTTCAACAAAACAATTTTCTTTGGTTTGGTGGCAGTACTGTCCTTATCACGTACTTTGGCTTCCAGATTATTGGATACCGAAATACCCATGGAACTAGAGAAATTTTTACCCGGCGCTCCAAAAACACCTTGTTCAAAACGGGTATATTGCAGGGTGGTACTATTGTTTAAGGCATCCAATTGCGATTCGGTCAAACCGTCGGCATTTACAACTTCGGCCCGTTCATAATACTTATCAAAAGCAGGATTTATGTTGTAACTAATGGAAGGGCGTACAATATGCCGGAGCGCTTTAATTTTTTTGTCTTCTCCTTCTTTTTCAAAATTGAACATACCATATACGGTAGTTCCTAAATTGGTGCTAAAATTGTAAGTTCTAAAGGCATCAAAACCATTTATATCCTCTATGGCCGTGGTTTTTGTTAGGGCATCATAAGTCTTTCCAACCGTATTGAATGTCCAAACTTCATTAAAATTACTGCTGGCACTCAAACTGAAATATTTGAACAGTTTGAAATTGGTTGTTAAAGGAATACTATGTTGAAACCCTGCTTTGGCATTATCAAACATTTCTTTTTTAAAGAAAAGCGAGTCGGTGGTTTCAATTCTGTTTTCGCCTCTTATGTTGTACTGTAAGTTTATATTTTGAATAATGCCTTTTTTGGAGCCCGTTTTAGAAGCAAACGGGTACATTCTACCCAAACTCCCCTGAAATGTAGGAAGCGTCATACTAATTGACTTGGTATTGGTATTTTGCGAATGGGTTGCCGTTAAACTGAAATTCGGCTGTAGTTCCCCGGGAAATGTTTTTGAATAGGACACCGAAGATGATAAGGTATTATTCAAAAACGCACCGGTGTTTATTTGGTTTACCGAAGTTCGGTAATAGGTGCTGCTTCCTAAGTTTACGGATGCTGAAAAACGCGAATTCGGATTTGATTTTCCATCTTGGCTATGCGACCATCGCAAATTATACACCGTAGATTTTGAATAGTCTGGAAAACCACGCTCGCTACTAATCAAGTTTTCGTACCTAAACCCTAAATTACCTCTAAATTTATAGCGTTTGGCATAGGTGTTTTCCAATCGCATCCCATAACTACCGTTGGTATAATAGTCACCGTAGACCGCCAAATCAACATAATCGCTAATAGCAAAGTAATACCCAAAATTCTGTAAAAAATAACCGCGGTCATTTTGTTCGCCAAAACTAGGGATTAAAATACCGGAAGTTTGTTTTTCCGATTGTGGAAAAAAACCAAACGGCAGCCATACAGGGGTAGGTATGTCATAAATATATAAACCTGCGGCACCCGTCACTATTTTTTTACCCGGTACAATCTTAGCTTTTAATAGTCTGATATAGTATTCGGGGTCTTCCAAGTCTTCAGCAGTAGTGTATTTAGCATTCTTTAAAAAGTAAACCGAATCATTTTCTTTTTTTGTAAGCGATGCTATTACCGTGCCATCGCCTTGTTCGGTTTTAGAGTTGTAAATAAGTGCCTTTTTGGATTTGGTATTAAAGAGAATGGAGTCTGGCTCTACCACATTGGTGCCTTGTGTAAAAACGGGTTTTTGGGTATAACCTCCTAAAGAATCGGTAATGCCTTTTGCATACACCGTGTTCTTTTGATAATCTACCGTAATGTTTCCCGCTGCTATATTCATGTCGCCATAATCAATGGTGGCTTCATTATATAAGTATAATTTGTGTTGTTTTTGGTTGAATTTGGTATAATCCACAGCATGGTATTTTACAATATGCTCCAAAAGTTCCTTTTTTGGCTTAATGGAATCTTTAAGCGTAGAATCCTTGACTTTTTCAGAAACTTGCGGCACCAACAAGCTATCAGTGCCAACAACAATACTGTCGTTAGCGGTTCTTTCTATAGGGATTCCTTTTTTGGGGATGTCTTGGGCAAAGCTTAACGTGTTAATAAACACTGTAAAACTTAATGCAAAAAGTATTTTAAAGTTGTTTGTGTGCAACGCTTTTAAATGTATTTTTGTAAAAGTATGGCTCGGTTTTTGAAAAGCCAAAATTACATATATTTTTCTGTGATTGATTTATTATTCAATTAAAATTTTAAATTAAACTTTGGCTTCATATAATTAGGTATTAAACCAAGTTTTTTAACAATTAAAAAACCTTATGGCACGCAATTATCAAAAAAAAAACCATTGAATAGTATAATTCAAGCTGATGATGGTCGTTACCCATTTTAAACATTATGATTTACCCCATGAAAACGTACAGAGTATTACTTTTCGTATCTTTTATAGCAGTATTAACATTCTCTTCATTTATAAAAGTTGATAAAAACCAGGCAAGAGAACAATTTGTTGTGGTTTTGGATGCTGGCCACGGCGGCCACGACCCCGGGAATATGGGCAATGGTTACAAAGAAAAGGACATTGCATTAAACATTGTGTTGGATATTGGAAGGCAACTCGAGAAAAACCCAAACATAAAAGTGGTGTACACGCGCGATAGGGATGTTTTTGTCGATTTATTTGTTAGGGGACAAATTGCCAACAAAGCAAAAGCCGATTTGTTTGTATCGGTACATTGCAATTCCCACCATTCCGATGCCCATGGTACCGAAACCTTTGTTTTGGGAACCCATAGAAACCAAACCAATTTTGAAGTGGCGAAAAAGGAAAACTCGGTAATTTTTCTTGAAAGCGACTATAAAAGTACGTATGGGGGTTTCGACCCAAATTCCGCAGAATCTGTTATGAGCATATTAATTAGCCAAGAAGAATACCTGGACCAAAGTATCATGTTGGCAAGTTTAATTCAAAAAAGATTCACTTCAAAACTACAAAGAAGCAATAGGGGTGTTAAGCAAGCGGGCTTTATTGTATTGCACCAAACGGTGATGCCCAGTGTATTGGTAGAAGTTGGTTTTTTAACTTTTAAAGAAGAAGGGGCATATCTAAATTCGCCAAAAGGCCAAAAGGATATGTCCAATTCCATTACCAGTGCTATTTTAGAGTATAAACATGCCTTGGATGGCAATGTGGGCGATTTTGTTTTTGAAGATGATACCGATAGTACCGCCACTTTAAGCCTAGTGGAAACACCAAAACCTATAGAGCAAATAAAACCCATGGACAACGCGATTGTATATAAAGTACAAATTGCAGCTACATCCAGTCCCATAGAACCTAAACCAAACAATTTTAACGGATTAAGCAATGTTTCAAGAGAAAAAGAAGGAGGCTTGTTTAAATATTTTTATGGAAACACCTCCGATTTCAATGTTACAAAAACACTTGAAGAAGAAGCCGTAAAAAAAGGATATAAATCCAGTTTTATCGTGGCTTTTAAAGATGGTAAAAAAATAAGCTTGGAAGAAGCCTTAAAAACAACTGCAAATTAAGTGGCTTCTTTTCAAATTTATTTTAAATTTGTTTATCTAAAACATTTATTTTGAAAATATCAAAAGAAGTTAAAACAGGCTTACTGGTAGTATCGGGAATTATACTTTTTATTTTTGGTTTTAATTACTTAAAAGGAAAAAACCTATTTGAGTCCACTAATATATATTATACGCAATTTGATTACAATGCGCTCAACAAATCCTCGCCCATTACAGTAAATGGCAACGTTGTTGGAAAAATTCAAGACATCGTTTATAACTATGATTCTGGTAAAACCACGGTGTCTTTTGAAGTCAATGAGGCTTTGAAATTCTCTAAAAACAGCACGGTAAAGATGTATGAAACCGGTTTGATGGGGGGCAACGGACTTGCCATACTTATAAGCAGTGAAGGCGAACCAGCAAAAGCAGGAGACACCTTACAGTCCAGAGTGGAACTAGGGCTGGTCTCAACCCTTTCAAAAAGTTTTTCAGGTATTAGCGATAATTTAGACGCTACCTTACAATCTACCGATACGCTTATGGTAAGCATCAATAAGTTGATAAATGATAATTCGGAAGTAGGCCTAAAACGCACCATCGAAGAACTCAACCATACCTTGAAATCGTTTAAGAGCACGTCCAATTCTGTAAATACCGTCATCTCTAACAATGATAAGAATATTACACAAATACTTGAAAAATTTAAAACCATTAGTACCGATTTATCGGTGCTTACTGCCGATTTAAAAAATGCCCATATTGGAAATACGGTGGAATCCCTAAATACCACCTTGAACAAATTAAACACCATTTTGGCGACCATCGATAAAGGCGATGGCACTTTAGGGAAATTACTAAAAGACGAAAGTGTCTATAACAATTTAGAAGGCGCCACTTTGCAGTTGGAACAATTGCTGCAAGATATGAAGCTGAATCCTAAAAGATATGTCCATTTTTCTTTGTTCGGAAAAAAAGCAAAACAGTATGATGCCGAAGGCAATGAAGTTAAATCCCAAAATTAATTGGCTAACAAATGACTTATTTGCCTAACATACTTTTTGCCATACTGCTTGTTATAGGTGTTGGATATTTTGCTAAAAACGTAAAAAAACTCATCCGAAACATTCATTTGGGCCATGATGTGGATGTTAGCGATAACAAACCGCAACGTTGGAAAAACATGGCGAGGATAGCTTTGGGGCAAAGTAAAATGGTGCGTCGCCCCATTGCCGGTTTTCTGCACATTTTGGTTTATTTGGGCTTTATCATTATAAATATTGAAGTACTGGAAATTATCATCGATGGTGTTTTTGGTACGCATCGCATTGGTTTAAGGATCTTGCCAACATCCCTTTACGGATTTTTAATTGGTTCGTTCGAGATCCTGGCACTTTTGGTTTTTGTTGCCGTCATTGTTTTCTGGATTCGCAGAAACATCATGAAACTGCAACGTTTTTGGAAAAGTGAAATGACCAGTTGGCCCAAAAACGATGCCAATTATATTTTGTATTTTGAAATGGTTTTAATGACCCTGTTTTTGGTCATGAATGCTACCGATGTTCAATTTCAAAGTATGGATTCGGGGAATATCATCAGTCAATATATCACAGCTTGGTTCGCTAATTTACCGCAAAGCACGCTCCATATTATTGAAAGAACCGCATGGTGGTTTCATATTACAGGTATTATGGTATTCCTTAATTACTTGTATTTTTCAAAACACCTTCATATATTATTGGCATTTCCGAATACGTTCTATGGAAAATTGGCGCCAAAAGGAAAGTTCAATAATTTAGAAGCCGTTACCAAGGAAGTAAAAATGATGATGGATCCCAATGTCGATCCATTTGCAGCTCCTGCAGAAGGAACAGCAACCGATATGCCCGCAAAATTCGGCGCCAGCGATGTGCAGGATTTGAATTGGGTACAATTGTTAAATGCCTATACGTGTACGGAATGCGGACGCTGTACCAGCGAATGTCCTGCCAACCAGACCGGTAAAAAACTGTCGCCCCGAAAAATAATGATGGACACCCGCGACCGATTGGAGGAAGTTGGTAAAAACATCGATGCGAATAAGGGCACCTTTAAGGAAGATGGCAAACAACTTCTGGATGATTATATCACCAGGGAAGAATTGTGGGCATGTACCTCGTGCAATGCCTGTGTGGAGGCTTGCCCCGTAAGCATCGATCCGCTCTCCATCATATTGGAGATGCGTCGGTATTTGGTTATGGAACAGAGTGCTGCCCCAATTGAATTAAATAACATGATGACCAATATTGAGAACAACGGTGCCCCTTGGCCATACAACCAAATGGACCGTTTAAATTGGAAAAACGAATAATCTAGTATAACGTATATCCTGCAAGGTTTTAAAAACCTTGTAGGTATTGATCAAACAATTTAAAATGAGCGAATTACTAAAAGTACCAACCATGGCAGAATTTATGGCAGAAGGCAAACAGCCAGAAGTCTTGTTTTGGGTTGGATGTGCAGGTAGTTTTGATGATAGGGCAAAAAAAATAACCAAAGCCTTTGTTAAATTATTGAACAAGGCGAAGGTAGAATTTGCAGTATTGGGCACTGAGGAAAGTTGTACGGGCGATCCCGCAAAACGAGCAGGGAATGAGTTTTTGTTTCAAATGCAAGCCGTAACAAATATTGAAGTGCTCAATGCTTACGAAGTTAAAAAAATTGTAACCGCTTGTCCGCATTGCTTTAACACCATCAAAAATGAGTACCCTGAGTTGGGCGGCAATTATGAAGTGATGCACCATACCCAGTTTCTTAAAACCTTACTTGATGAGGGGCGATTGACCATAGAAGGCGGACAGTTTAAAGGAAAACGCATCACGTTTCACGATCCGTGCTATCTGGGGCGCGCCAATAATGTGTACGAAGCGCCGCGCGATTTAATAAGGAAGCTGGAAGCGGAATTGATAGAAATGAAAAACTGCAAACGCACCGGCTTTTGTTGTGGTGCCGGAGGCGCACAAATGTTTAAGGATGCCGAAAAAGGCGATAAGGAAGTCAATATAGAACGTACCGAGCAAGCATTGGAAGTGCAACCGGAAATTATTGCAGCAGGGTGTCCGTTTTGCAATACCATGATGACCGATGGTATTAAATCCAAAGAAAAAGAATCAGAGGTTGCTATTATGGACATCGCAGAATTAATAGCCAATGCCCAGGATTTATAAATAAATCAAAAATCGTATATTAAAAATCGTAAATCGTATATTATTACATGTTAGTAGATTTCAATACATTACCAGAAGAATCACGGGTTTGGATATATCAAGCCAATCGCTCGTTCAATGAACAGGAACTTGAGGAAATACAATCTAAATTAGAGGTCTTCATCGAAAACTGGACGGCTCACGGAAGTGATCTTCAATCGGGCTATCTTATTAAATACAAGCGTTTCATCATTATTGGAATGAACCAAAACTTGAACAAAGCAACGGGCTGCTCCATTGATGCCTCTGTACATTTTATTCAGCAATTGGAAAAAGAATATGGCGTAGATTTAATGGACAAAATGAATGTTTCCTATAAACAGGGGGAATTTATAGCCTATAAAACCCTTAGCGATTTTAAAATAATGGCAAAGGAAAAAGCGGTTTCAAAAAATACCATTGTGTTTAACAATTTGGTTGCCAGTATTGCCGAATTTAATGAAAACTGGGAGGTGCCCGCTAGCGAGAGTTGGCATAGTCGGTTTGTTAAATAGGACTGACCCCCATTTGAAATCTTCACTATACAATTCAATAGAATAATTTATTAAAAAAAATTAAATACATAACAGAATTAGAATTAATCTGAAATTATTAAAAAAGTTACTAAATAATTCCTCCCCTTTTTTCAAGGGGAGGTGCCGATAGGCGGAGGGGTCAACAATAATAACTATTTTAATAATTAAAAGGTTTTATTGTCATTTATATAAGTACATGACAAAAATTGAAAAATAAATGTTATATAACTAATTGTCAGCAGTTTAATAATCTCATGTGTTCCAGACCTGTCAGGTTTTAAAAACCTGACAGGTCTCAATTTCAGTGGGATTAGTACCATTTACAGAAGGTCAATCTAATTTTTTGTCATGTACTTAAGTCATTTATTTAAAAAAAAATACAGAAGGTAGCACTATGGCCAATGACATTATCTTATTAAATATTTCGGGGCAAGATAAACCAGGATTGACATCAAGCTTAACAGCTGTTTTAGCGGCATACGATGCTAAAGTATTGGACATTGGTCAAGCAAACATACACGACACCTTGTCTTTGGGGATATTGTTTCAAATTCAATCGGGTGAAAATTCGGCTGCAGTTTTAAAAGATTTGCTTTTCCGCTCGTATGAATTGGGTATCCAAGCCAAATTCACACCAATCACTCCTGAAAACTATGAAAAATGGGTAAAACTTCAAGGTAAAGACCGCTACATTATTACTATTTTAGGAGAAAAACTATCAGCAGAACAAATATCGGAAGTTTCTAAAATAATTTCAGAAAAGAATTTGAATATTGATGCCATAAAAAGGCTTACCGGGCGTTTATCGCTTATTAGGGAAGAAGAATATCCAAGAGCATGCATTGAACTTTCCATTAGAGGTTACATTGCTGATAAAGCGGAATTGACCGAAAAATTCATGAAAGTCTCCAGGGAGTTGGATGTTGATATCGCTTTTCAAGAAGACAATATTTATCGACGAAACAGGCGTTTAGTCTGTTTTGATATGGATTCCACCCTTATTCAGGCAGAAGTGATTGATAAATTGGCAGAATTGGCAGGTGTTGGCGATGAGGTAAAGCTAATTACAGAATTGGCCATGCAAGGTAAAATTGATTTTAATGAAAGCTTTATTAGTCGCATGAAACTTTTAAAAGGTTTGAGCGAGGATGTGCTTCATGATGTGGCTATAAACCTACCCATAACAAAAGGCGCCAAAAGACTTATTGACACCTTAAAAAGCTACGGATTTAAAACAGCTATTTTATCGGGTGGGTTTACCTATTTTGGTCACTATTTGCAAAAAGAGTTTGGTATAGATTATGTGTATGCCAACCAATTGGAAATTAAAGATGGCGTTTTAACAGGTGGCTACCTCGGTGAGATTATAGACGGCAACAAGAAAGCCGAATATCTTAAGGAAATTGCAAGAAAAGAAGGGATAGACATCGACCAAACCATTGCCGTTGGTGATGGCGCAAACGATTTGCCCATGCTTAATCTTGCTGGCTTGGGCATTGCTTTTCATGCAAAACCAACGGTAAAGGATAATGCCCAAAGCTCTATATCAAGCATCGGGTTGGATGGGGTTTTATATTTGTTGGGATATCATGATAGGCATATTGATTTATAGAATATTTTATAGCTGACTAACAAATAGAAAAGTGTATTTTGGTTTAGTATTATATCTTCAAGAACTATTTGTTATGGACAACTAGTGTTCACAAACTTCTTATAAATCTATCACAAAGTCTTTTTTACTTCTTTTTAAAAGTAGTATTTTGGCATGATTATTAGTGCTATGATAATTGCTATTGTTAATTAATCCCAGTTTATGCGTCAAATCTATTTTATTTTAACCTCTTTTTGCATTTCCCTCTCAACTTTTGCCCAAATAGCAGAAAATCCACTTTTGGCAAAGGATGCTGTAGCACAACAAAAATGGGTGGATAGTGTATATAATTCCATGGCTTTAGCCGAAAAAGTAGGGCAGTTGTACATGGTCCAGGTCATGTCCAATCAAGATCAAGCAACAAAAGAAAAGATTATCGCAACCATAAGAGAGCAGCATATTGGGGGATTGATTTATTCACTTGGTGGTCCGGTTAGGCAAGCTAAATTGGATAACGAACTGCAATCCATTTCAAAACTTCCCTTATTGATTGGTATGGATGCGGAATGGGGATTGAGCATGCGTTTGGATTCTACCTATGCCTTTCCTTGGAACATGACCCTTGGTGCCATAAAAGACAATAAACTTATTGAACAAACCGGCCGACACATAGGCGAGCACTCTAAACGTTTGGGCGTCCATTTTAATTTTGCCCCCGTGGTGGATATCAATACCAATCCGCTAAACCCCATAATAGGAAATCGTTCTTTTGGCGAAGACAGGGATAATGTTACCGACAAGGCATTGGCTTTTATGAATGGTATGCAAAGTGCAGGGGTTTTGGCCAACGCCAAGCATTTCCCCGGGCATGGTGATACCGATCAAGATTCGCATAAAACCTTGCCAACAATCAGTTTCAATAAAACACGCATTGATTCCATAGAGCTCTATCCCTATAAAAAGCTTTTTAAAGAAGGATTGTCCAGTGTTATGGTAGCACATTTAAAAGTGCCAAGTTTAGAACCGACCGGTGTTCCTTCTTCATTATCAAAAAATATTGTAACCAACATATTAAAGGACTCTTTAGGGTTTCAAGGACTTATATTTACCGATGCCCTGACCATGAAAGGTGCAGCCGATTTTAAAGAGGTGGGCGACATAGATTTGGCAGCCTTTAAAGCGGGCAACGATGTAATGCTGATGTCTGAAAATGTGGGCATTGGGGTTTCAAAAATAATGGAGGCTTATAATAACGGTGACATTACAGAGGCACGGTTGGAACATTCGGTTAAAAAGATTCTTCAAGCTAAATATAAAGTCGGTCTAAACCATTATAAACCTATAGAGTTGAATAATTTGGTTCAAGATCTAAATAGATTAAAGGATGCTGTTTTATATGAAGAACTTATAGAAAACGCCATCACCATTGTAAAAAATGACAAGAGCTTGTTGCCACTTCGTGATTTGGAAACCAAAACCATTGCTTATGTTAAAATGGGAGATGATGACGGTTCAGTATTTTTGGATGAATTAAAAAAATACACGAAAGTCCATGACATTCAAGGAGATTCGTTAGTAGATTTAACAGCAAAACTCAATGATTATAACACGGTTATCGTGGGGTTTCACCGTTCAAACCAAACACCATGGAAACCTTTTAAATTTACTGATACGGAATTAACATGGCTTTACGAAATAGCCAAAACACATAAGCTTATTTTAGATGTTTTTGTAAAACCGTATGCGCTTTCAGATTTAACAACTATTGAAAATATCGAAAGCATCGTGGTAAGTTACCAAAACAGTGTATTGGCGCAACAAAAATCCGCACAACTTATATTTGGGGCCATTGAAGCGAAGGGTAGTTTGCCCGTTTCTGTCGGCCCCTATTTTAAAGCAGGAAAAGGTTTTCTGAACAATGTTTTGGAACGATTGAGCTATACCGTTCCCGAACGTGTTGGGATGGATTCCGAAAAACTTAAAAAAATAGATGCCGTTGCCAAAAAAGCCATAGATGGTGGTATGACACCCGGTATTCAATTACTGGTAGCAAGAAAAGGAAAGGTTATCTACAATAAAAGTTTTGGAAAACACACCTATGAGGATGACGATCCAGTGGTTTTTAATGATGTTTATGATGTGGCATCCTTAACTAAAATATTAGTGACTTTACCACTTTTAATGGAGCTGGAAGAAAAAGGGGTGGTGACTTTAGATACGAAGCTTTCTCAAATATTGCCAGACTATAAAGGTTCAAACAAAGCAAACATAACCTTAAAAAGCATGCTCTCGCATTATGCGCGGTTACGCCCATGGGAACCTTTTTATGTTCATACTTTGGATAATGAAACTAAATTGCCAAGTGAAAAATATTATAGAACCACACAAAGTGAAAAATTTAATATTGAAGTAACAGATAATTTGTTCTTGCGTTCTGATTACCAAGATTCCATTCAGAAAATAATTAGGGATTCAGACCTATTGCCAAAATTACAATACCGATATAGCGATTTCCCTTATTTTATTTTAAAGAAATATATTGAAGAGTATTACGACCAACCTCTGGATGTATTGGTGCAGGAGCATTTTTACCAATCGTTAGGCGCCAATAATACCATGTATAATCCTTTTCATAAAATAAGCAATCAAAGAATCATCCCAACGGAAATTGATGACTATTACAGGCATCAAAAAATACAGGGTTTTGTTCACGATATGGGTGCAGCCATGCAAAACGGCGTAGGTGGGCACGCAGGTATTTTTAGCAACGCCAATGACGTTGCTAAAATTATGCAAATGTATTTGCAGAAAGGATTTTATGGCGGAAAGCGTTATTTTAAAGCGGAGACCCTTGATAAATTCAATACTTGCTATTTTTGTGCCAATGGCAATAGGCGAGGGGTAGGATTCGATAAACCGCAATTGGGAGATGATGGCCCTACCTGTGGGTGTGTATCCTTAAATAGTTTTGGGCATTCTGGGTTTACGGGCACTTATGCTTGGGCAGATCCTGAAAAGGAAATTGTTTATGTGTTTTTAGCGAACAGAACCTACCCTAAAGCAGTGAGCAATTTATTGTTGAAAGAAAATATTAGAACCGATATACAACGCTTGATTTATGAAGCGATAGTTGAATAAAAAGTACTTGAAGTTATAAGTTGAAAGTACTTAAAGTTGACAAACAAAAAAACTTTAGGCACTTAAAACTTTAGGCACTTATAACTTTAGGCACTTAAAACTTAATATATGAAAATAGGCATAGTATGTTATCCAACATTTGGAGGTAGTGGAGTAGTGGCTACCGAGTTAGGTTTAGAGCTTTCTAAACGTGGCCACGAAATTCATTTTATAACGTATAATCAACCAGTACGTTTAGAGTTACTTAGCAATAATGTACATTATCATGAAGTAAATGTTCCAGAATACCCATTGTTTCATTACCAGCCTTATGAATTGGCTTTGTCGAGCAAATTGGTAGATATGGTAAAACTTCATAAAATCGAAATTTTGCATGTGCATTATGCCATTCCGCATGCCTATGCAGCCTATATGGCAAAAATGATGTTGCAGGAAGATGGTATTTATGTGCCCATAGTTACCACCCTGCACGGAACCGATATTACGCTTGTTGGCAGCCACCCGTTCTATAAACCGGCTGTTACTTTTAGCATCAATAAATCGGATACGGTTACCGCAGTATCACAGAGTTTAAAGGATGATACCTTGCGTTTGTTCAACATTAAAAATAATATTCATGTCGTGTCAAATTTCATCGATTTAGATAAATATAAACATGCTTTTACGGATTGCCAACGGAGAATGATGGCCAATGAAGATGAAAAAATAATAACCCATATTAGTAATTTAAGACCCGTAAAGCGTTCACAGGATGTTATCAGCATTTTTTATAATATCCAAAAAGAGATGCCTGCAAAACTGATGCTTATTGGCGAAGGTCCGGAAAAAGAGAAAATTGAATCCCGTTGTCAAGAATTGGGTATTTTGGATAAAGTTATTTTCTTTGGGAAAAGTAACGAGATAGATAAAATACTATGTTTCAGTGATTTATTTTTACTGCCATCGCAAACGGAAAGTTTTGGATTGGCGGCATTGGAGGCCATGGCGTCTGGAGTGCCCGTTATTTCCAGTAATACGGGTGGTATCCCGGAAGTTAATATCCATGGGGTATCTGGGTTTTTAAGCAATGTGGGCGATGTGGCGGATATGACCAAAAATGCTTTATATATTTTAAGTGATAAAGAACGATTGGCTACTTTTAAAAAGAATGCAAGACTTACAGCACAGAAATATGATTTACATCAGATTGTACCTCAGTACGAAGCCATTTACCAGGACACTTTGGCGAAACATTTAGTTATATAATAGGCAAGTTTGTATGCGGATTTTAAAATTCTACATGTTAATTATGTAATGTATCCTAAAAAAAATGTAATTTAACATGTATGTTTAAGTGATACATTTATAAAATAATTAATAAATACTATAAACATGAAAAAATCTGTTCTTTTTTTATTGCTTGTAATAGCAATGTCAACATTTCCAAGCACGACTATGGCGTCAGAGAAAGTGCCGGAACCAACCACTACAAAGCCTGCTGAAATCCCCGCTGAAGTCCAAGTGATGTTAGATCGCTTAGAAGAAATTAAAAACATGGACAGATCCGATTTGGAATCTTCCGATAGAAAAGCGCTCAGAGCTGAGGTGCGGGACATTAAGAAAAAAGTAAGGGCTTCAGGAAACGGACTCTACATTTCAGGGGGTGCTATCATCATCATTTTGTTATTGATCATAATTTTATAAGAATATTTAAAAAATAAAAGCGCCTCAAAAGGGCGCTTTATAAATGTGCGCTACGCATACCATATATCTATAGGGTGCAAATCCCGAACGAGCCTGCCAATGGGAATCGTCAGCCAAGAGC
>NZ_JBFVFE010000022.1:0-68846 GCF_052728615.1 Mariniflexile sp.
ATCCACTATATGCTCTGCAATGCGCACCATATCATGCGCTTCAAGACCAGAAACGAGTTCTCGGACAGGGAGGCGGACAGAGCCTTTGACCGATGCGAACGGTTCTTTGAAGAAGCCAAAACCTTGGGTGACGAACAACTGGAAAATCTCAAACAGGTCCATTGCCAACTTATTGGGCCAAAACAAACCTCAAAAGCAACAAGCCCATGAAAAACAAGAAAAACATGAAAAACAAGAAAGACAGACTAAAGGCATTGGAAGAAATCATCAATGAACTATCGAGCAGGAAAGGTTTGTTAAGACCAGAAGGGTACGCAAGTAACAATGTGCCCGTGCAAAAGTTTGAGTTCCCCATAGGCAACAATGAAGAGCTTCTGTTCAACGTTTCCTGTTTGATGAAGGTCTGCGCACTTGCCTTGGACGGAGAGGCCTCCCACAGCTCAGCCACTATCTCCAATTCAGGTACAAAAGAAAATATTGTTGTAGCGTTGGAGTTCATCATAAACCTACTGCCAAGACAGCAAATGGTCTGTTTGGATGAAATATCTGGAATCCTTTCTAACTTAGAGAGCAAGAATTCTAAACTTAAAATCCCATAGAAATGAAACTTAAAGAACTCAAAATCTTCACTGGGAAAATACTTTTGGGCTTTCATCCCCATAAATACCAAAATGACATGCAAACATGAAAAAAGGATTGCTGATGAAAAGAAAAACAAACGTTTTTAAAGGGATGGATTTTGGGCTGACTTTTTAAAAGCGGTTTTTTCTATCAGTTCCAAATTGAGCGCGGAGAATCCATCGCTTTAAAAATGCACCAAGCTCGCCCAAAGCGAGCGCGGTAGTTTAAGAACTTTTTTTGATTGAAATCTTCAACAAACAAATGGCAACAAACACTGCCAAGTTTTAGGATTTCCGTGATTTTTTACTAACAATCCCTAGGTTTTACGGGGGCTACGAAGCTTTTTTACTAAAAATCATGGAAAAACTAATTCCCATAAACAATTAAGTTTTTGAAATACACACAGTTGTAAATAAGTAACATCGCGCAGCGTGTTACCCTCTTGCTATTCAACCCTTTTGTTGTGATCGCAGATAAGCAGAAAGTTAAAATAATATTAAAAACTAATTTTACTCATCTTTGGGCAGCAATTTCTTCGCCATTTGTTTGTTGAAGAGTTTTATTAAAAGGCTTCACACTGACCAAGTTTTTTATACTGACCACACTTTTTCGCCAATAAAATTAATTTATTTCATACCGATAAAAGTAAGTGGTGAGTTCAATTAAAGTAAATTTTTGGTTAAACTTTATGTTTTTTTTTAAATTTTATGAAATTACGGTTTTTCCGTAATTTTATGTTGATTTTCTTTTATACATTTGTGATATAATAGCACAAATTAAGACTTCAAATCTAATAAATAAAAGTGCTGTTAAAATTCTCTTTTTGCGTTAAATTCAGTTTTTTTTAAGTCATAAGTTAGTACTTATATCACAAATCCAAAATATCGGTAAGTGTATAATAACTACCTACTAACGAGCCACATAAAGAACTTTGTTCCTAAAGGCTATGGGTAAATAGCATTAAGTTAAAAATTTCTTAAATTAATTTTAAACAAAATTAATTTTGTAAACTAAATATAATTATATTTGTTAAATTTTTTTACATAATAGATATGAAAAAGCTTATAATTTGGGTAATACTCGGGTCTTCCATTTTGGTTAAGGCCCAAGACAGGATTAAATTTGAATATGATTCGGCGGGCAATCAAATACAGCGCCAATTATGTATCAATTGTAGCAGTTCTAAATCTGCAAATAAAGATATTAAGGAAATTGTAGCATTGGAGGAAGCCGATATGGAAAAATTTGCTAGCGAAGACACATTTAGCTATTATCCAAATCCTGTAAAAGAGGAGCTCTATCTACAGTGGACCAACATCGAAGGCAATAAGATTACCGCCGTACATGTTTTTGATTTGAGTGGGCGTCTATTAAAGTCAATTTCCAATTTAAAAAACCAAAACAATCAAAATATTGCTTTTCAAAGTTATCCTAGCGGCGTTTACGAGGTCGTTCTGGTGTATGAGAATCAAAATAAAAAAACGATTAAAATTATTAAAAAATAGTTACCATGAAACAATTTTACTTCTGCCTTCTTCTTTTATGCTCTTCGTTTTTTTTAAATGCACAGGAAATGGGAGGCACTCCTGTTGAGGGTCTGATCCCTATTAAAAAAATAGGAAGCACCAATGGTACGCCCATCAAAAACACCTTGGAAACAAGTAGTCCCACCAACATGCGCTCTAATTTATCAACAACGCCAACAGGAAATTCTCCCGAGGTAGGCATAACCGAAGGTCAACTATCGGTCTCATTAACAGGAGCAGCTTCCTACACCATACCTATTATGGCGCCACCGGGAATAAATGGTGTTGTGCCACAAGTTGGTTTGACCTATAACAGTCAAGGAAGTAATGGAATGGCTGGATATGGCTGGAATATTACAGGTGTGTCCTCTATAAGTAGGATACCTTCCACCGCATTTCATGATAACAATATAGACGGTGTGGATTTTGATAATTTAGATCGATTTGCATTGGATGGACAACGGTTAATCATTAAAAATGGGTCAACCTATGGTTCCAATGGTGCTACTTATGAAACAGAAAATTATTCGACAGTAAAGATCACCTCTTATGGTGTTCATCCATCTGGATCTAATTATGGTCCTTCGTATTTTGTGGCAGAATATCCTGACGGATCAAAGGCCTTTTATGGTTATAATACAGATTCAAGAAGTATCCTTGAATATGCTATTTCCTATTGGGAAAACCCTCAAGGAGTAAGGATAAGTTATAACTATAATAATACGAACAATAGCTTAAGTATTTCCACAATATCTTATGGATCCACCTATGGTTTAAGTCCAATAAACAGAATACAGTTTAATTATGTTGTAAATCCCAGACCAGAGCAAATATATGTAGGTGGACAAAGTATTATACAAGATAAAATATTGGATAACATTGTTGTTTCAGCATATTATTTGGGATTAAGAAGTTATTGGTTAAGCTATAATACCAATTCCTTGGGATATAAACGTTTAAGTAGTATTACGGAAAAATCGGGCGATGGCACGAAAAGTTTCAACCCTACCGTGTTTAGTTATGATAGTACCTCAGAATCTATCTCTTATGCCGACTTCACTACTAGTTTAAGTATAGGGAACATCAATTCCTTAAATGCAGGGACTGTTTCGGGAGATTTTGAGGGTAACGAAAATATGGAGTTTATAATTTACCCTACTACCGGTACAAATAGCAAAAAAAAGTATTGGTTATTTACAGATACAGGTACAGGAAATAGCACCAATTTTGGTTATGTGCACAATGTAGGCCAATTTGAAACTATTTTTCCTGTATCTTGGTTAACATGGAACAATAAATTATGGGATAAGCAGGGATGGGCAGTTGCAAAAAAAACAAATACCAATTACACTTTTACAGTATATAGTGCTGGGACGGTTACTCCTATATATTATCAGTACGATCGAGTGGTTAATTTTCCTATACAACCATCTGGAAGTAGCTGTTACGCCAATCAAATTATTCCTAAAAAGATACTCTCAGGCGATTTTAATGGTGATGGGCTTACAGATGTGATTGCTATTGATAATGGATGTAGTTCAAAAAAAGTTTATTTTGTTGATTTAAAAAGAGATAACACCACCAATTTTTTAACATATTCTGGTGACCTGTTGGCCATTTTAACTTCAACCTCCAAAGTAGAAGTTGCCGATGTAAATGGCGATGGCAAGTCCGATTTTATGGTTTTTGAAAATGGAAAAGTGACTTCCTATACTTTAAGCAATACCAATCAATTGATTTTAGTGGGAAATTTTACAGATACATATATTTCTGTGGCTACTACTAAAACCATTTTACTTGGAGATTATAATGGTGATGGTAAAACGGATTTTATGATACCCAATGGATATGGATCTACGGAGTGGTATAAATACCTGTCTACAGGAACTAGTTTTTATAGGTCCACCATGAATACGGGTATTACTTTTTTACAAAATACGTCCACAATAACACATAATTATTTTGCTTCTGATTATGATAAAGATGGAAAATCAAATTTAATCAGAACAGAAACTACCCGAAATTCAGCCAATACTTTAGGTAGTATAATGGTTAAATGTTACCGAAATGTAAATGGATTGTTTTATCCTAACGAATCAGTATTCAATACGAGCCCTTATCTATCCGATATTTATCTTAATTCACTCCCTATTTACTTGCCTACGGGTAAAGGTATCCAAAGTAAAGATAAACCCTACAATCCAACCTTAGAAATCGCCTTTTTAAGCAATAATAAAATTTTCTACTTTAATTCCAATAAGGATAATTCCAAAGACCAATTATTACGTGCTATTACCACAGGCAATGGTGTAACAGAATCCATCACGTACAAACCCTTGAATTCCGACATTGATTATGATGATGATTTCAATGGTCCCATTTATAGTAGTTCTTATTCCGAGAGTTATCCCAATACAGATATCAAAACGGCATCGAGCTTGAATGTTGTTTCTAAGCTGGAAAAGCAAAGTGCTACAGATTATTCAAAACAAATGTATTCTTACTTTGGTGCGGTTTCCAATGTTGAAGGACTGGGTTTTTTAGGTTTTAAAGCTACTGCCCGTACCAATTGGTTCGATGATAATAAACCCATAATAACCACGGTATCTAAATATGATACTAACCTACGGGGAGCCAATACAGAAAGTTACACCGTATTGGGCGAATATTATGCCAGCGATTATGCAGCTCCAAATAATTTTATTAGTAAAACAGTAAATAATTATTCAAGCGTACTATTTCTTACTAAGGTTTTTAGGCTAAACTTAAATTCTACTCAAGAATTCAATGGTTTAAACAATACCAGTACGGAGACCTCAGGGATTTTATATGATGGTTATAATAATCCAACACAATCAACAACGGTTATAAAAGAAGGTGCGACCGTCCAGCAAACAACTGTAGGTAACATCACTTATGCACCCGCAACGAGTTCGCCTTATGTAGTAGGTCGGCCCATAAACAAACAGCAAAGTGTTGCCATTTCTGGGGATACTATGACCACTGAAGAGCAATACAGTTATAATACTGGGGGCTTATTAACTCAAATAAAGAAAAAAGGGCATAACACCAGCTTTCTTACCGAAGACAATCAATATGATATGTTTGGTAATATTACAAAAAAACAATTTCGGCGTTTAACGTACCACCAAGGGTAACCAATTATCAATATGATACTTCTGGTCGATTTTTAACTAAAAGTACCGATATTGAAGGTCTTGCAACCAATTTTTCATACAATACCAGTAACGGTTTATTGCTTTCCGAAACCAATCCGTATGGGTTAACAACCAATTATACTTATGATGCTTGGTTTAAAAAAACCAATACCACCGATTATTTAGGTAAAAGCACCCAAACTTCCTATACTCGCAATGGCGTCAATACAACCGTTACCTCCACAGGCGATGATGGGGGTGCTACGATAACAGAATTTGATGATTTGGGTCGAAGAATAAATATTGGTGTTAAAGACTTAAATGGAAACTATTCGTATGTATCTTACCTTTATGATATTTACAACAGAAATTACAAAGTAAGTGAACCATATAGCAGTACTCCCAGCCAATGGAACGAAACCCATTATGACAACTATGGTCGAACTGTTCAAAATAATGCCTTTACGGGCAAAACGACCAACATTACCTATGCTGGATTAACCACTACCGTAAATGATGGCACATTGACCAAAACTATTACAAATAATGCCATAGGCAATATGGTTAGTATGACCGATAGCCCTGGTGGCACTATTAATTATACGTATTTTGCCAATGGTAATCTTAAAACCTCCAATTATGATGGCATGGTTACAACAATTGAACAGGACGGTTGGGGTAGAAAAATTAAATTAACCGATCCATCAGCAGGAATTTATACCTATACTTACAATGAAATTGGTCAGCCTCAAACTGAAACAACCCCTAACGGCACTACCACTTATTCCCTTAGCTATTATGGTAAAATATACAGTAAAAAAATTGTTGGTACAAATACCAACAGCCAAACTAACTATGTATATGATGGCACTACTAAATTGCTAAACTCCAGCACTTTTATAGATGTTCTGGAAAATAATGCAGTTACTACCACAACCTACACGTATGATTCGAGTAAAAGATTAATGGGGAGTATTGAAACCACGCCCTATGCCACCTTTACCAAACAGTTTACTTATGATGGGTTTGGAAGACTGGACACCGAAACTTCCATAGCCAGTGCCGTTGGTAAAACAAGTTCGAAAACAATAAAGCATACGTACAAAAACGGTTATGCTTGGCAAATGATCGATACTGGCACCCAACAGGTGCTATGGCAAGCAAATACCATAAATGCCAGAGGGCAATTAACAAGTGCCAATTATGGAAATGGTTTGGCTTTAAACCAAAACTATGACCAATTTGGGTATATAGAACGTTCAAGGGTTTCTGTTTCTACTACTAATATAGATTTGCTTAATCTCTACACAACGTTTGAACCTTTAAAGGGTAATTTAACCTCCAGAACAAATACTTTGTTCAATTGGACAGAAAATTTCCAGTATGATACTTTGGACAGGTTGAGCCATTATACAAATGCACAGGGCAATCAAGTAGAACAACTTTACGAGAACGATGGGCGTATTAAGGAAAACGCGCTTGGGCAGTATAATTATAACAATAGTGCTAAAAAATATCAGAATACTTCCATAGACCCAAATCCAGCTTCAAAAACCTACTATGAAAATAGAGCCGGATTATTTAATGATAGTATGGAACAACAATCTGGCTGGATAGTTTATAATCCTACGTTGGTCAGTTATGATACAAATACAGCAAAGACAGGAACCACTTCCTTAAAAATGAACAATACGACAAGTGGTGAAATATATGTACATGCCGAAAATTGGATAAAAATAGATAATGCCGTTCCTACCGAATATACGTATTCTGCATGGGTAAAAAGCGATGGAAGCAATCCAGCTGCCGAGATTGTCTTGTTTATGAAAACCGAGAATGAAACAGGTTATTTTACAAATGTTGACAGTAAAATAGTCGCTACCTCCGCTAACTGGGTAAAAATTGAAAAAACCTTTTTAGTGCCTGCCAACATTAAAAAACTGAACATCCGTTTGGATAACAATGGTGCAGGTGTTATATGGTTTGATGATGTACGCATCCGTAAAACAAGCGATGCCATCCCACTAGAAAGAGCCTTGAACATTACCTATAAAACGTGGAAAAGTCCTTATGAAATTACGGAGACGGGCGTAGATAAAATAAGTTTTACTTACAACGACTCAGGTAATAGAAGCAGTATGTTTTATGGTGGCTTGCAAACCGATAAAACGCAAAGGCAATACCGTAAACACTATTCTGCTGATGGCACTATGGAAATTAAGCACAATACATTAACAGGTGAAGTAGAGTTTGTTACTTATATAGGGGGAGATGGTTACAGTGCGCCCGTTGTGTTAAAAAGTGATGGCACTACACAAGAATACCTATATTTGCACAGAGATTATTTAAGTAGTATTGTAGCCATAACCAACCAAGCAGGGCAAGTAGTAGAAAAACGCTTGTTTGATGCGTGGGGAGAGGTCATTAAGGTGGTAGATGGTCAAGGTACTATTTTATCAGGTTTTGCGGTTCTGGATAGAGGTTACACAGGGCACGAGCATTTACAGAGCGTAGCGATCATACACATGAACGGGCGTTTGTACGATGCCAAATTGCACCGCTTCCTGCAACCCGATAATTATGTGCAAGACCCTACCAATACGCAGAATTTTAATAGGTATGGATACGTTCTTAACAATCCGCTTAAGTATACGGATTTTAGTGGGGAATTAAAGATAAAGTTAACTTGGAGTGATGTCTTTGCAGCAGCATCAATTGTGGCAGGTACAGCTTTAGTAATTTTTGGTGGACCAGCTGGTGTAGCCTTAGGATCGAAATTAATTTATGCTGGAGCCTCACATTTCCTTTTTACTACGGTGTCAGTATTAACTCAAGGTAAGTCTTGGTTAGAGGCATCAAATTATATAGGTTTTCAATCACCAACAGTAACTTTCGACACAGATTGGGGTTATGGTAAGGACAAACAAAACGGAGTTTATAAAGACAGACCTGTAGTGGAGCCTAAGAGTGATGTTAATGGAGGAGGACAATCAAGTAGTTGTCATAATTGTAATGCAAAACCATATACTTGGCAACGTTTTAATTCTGACATGGATAATTTGTCTTATTATACTAATTTTTATGGAGCAGGAATAAGTATGGGTACAATTCTTGTAAAATCTCCTAATCCTTATTTAAAAACTTCTGGAGTTGTTTTAGGAGGCTCATCAGTTGCTACTGGATATTTATCAAATACTTCTTTGAGTTTGATGGCTGCAGACTCTTTCTTTTTTGGTATAGGATTTACAGGTTATGGGACAGCACCATCAATAGCTTGGGGTCTTTTAAGGTCTATTCCTGAGACAGAAAGACCTAGATATTCAATTAGAGCTAGAGTGAGACAAGAAGACTTAGAAAGAATTAGAAATCAAAGTAAGCAGTAGTAATCATGATGAGTTTAAAATCAATAATTTATAAATATTACATAATATTTTCCTTTTACTACAGAATTAATAGAAAATATTATAAGACAGGTCACCTAAATTGGACTACCGCAAATTGTATAATAATTTTTAGTGGTTTTTTTGTAACTCTAATTTTTACATTAATATACATATTTAATCTTTCGTTGTCCTCAGATTTACTTATGAGTATCGCCTTGTCAATTTTGGGATTAGTATCCGTATTTGTTTTTAATTTCAATTTTTTTAAAAAAGATTTAATTGAATCTTTAAAACAAGAAGAGGAATACATAATAACTTTAGCAATGAAAATAGTTCATTTTTTATCGATTGCTTTGTCATTTTTTCTTACCAAACTATTGTATTTGTTGTGTACAGGTCAAAATATTATTTGGTAATAGCCCCCCGCTAGCGCTCGTTCAATGTCATTTAGTTAAGGAAATTAGGCAATCTCTAATAAAATAAAATAAAATATCAAGTAAAAAGATGCTGAAACAAGTTCAGCATAACAATATACTGGAAAATTTGTCATCCCGAACTTGTTTCGGGATCTAAAAAAGAACCTTAACTTAATGACATTGAGCGCCCCCGTTAGCGCTCGTTTGTAACGAGTGCCGTTAAAGGTTTTGCGGTTCTGGATAGAGTTTACACAGGGCACGAGCATTTACAGAGCGTAGCGCTCATACACATGAACGGGCGTTTGTACGATGCCAAACTGCACCGCTTTTTGCAACCCGATAATTATGTGCAGGACCCAAGTAATACGCAGAATTTTAATAGGTATGGATACGTTCTTAACAATCCGTTGAAGTATACCGATTTTAGTGGGGAGAAATTCACTTGGAGTGATTTACTTGGAGGGCTTTCAATTGTAGCTGGTACAGCCTTGGTTATTTTTGGTGGTCCAGCAGGTGTTGCCCTTGGAACAAAATTAATTGCCGCAGGGGTTACACATTTTGGTGTTGCTACAGCTAGATATCTTAATAATGGTGGCTCTTGGGCTGATGCCTCAAACTATGCGGGTTTTAGCTCTCCTGAAATTAATTTTGATCCTGGATGGGGTGATAGTAAATATAAACAAAATGGTGTTGCTTATGATGAGCCTGTTGTGAAGCCTAAGAGTGATGATATTTGGGGTGATGTTTGGAATAGTGATACCCGTAGAGAGATAACAGGGGATATGATTCAATTCTCTGTAAGCTGGGATGCTTTGATATTTGTGGGAATAGGAAGTAATATTGAGTTTAATTGGCTTTTGACAGGTGATGATGCTTCTTTTTTTCCGTATATAGGTGCTTCTGCTCAAGTTTCGGGTTCTGATGGACTAAATGTGTCTCCATTAAATTTTGGTTTTGGCAAAGCATTTCATTCAGGACCTGTAAAAAGTGTACATGCAAGTTCATTACCTGGGTGGAGTTATGGAGGCTCTGTTGGAGGTAAAATAATAGTAGGAGCAGATTTTGGATACAATTATTCTCCTGATAAAACATATGGCAACTATGGATGGCATCAATTTGATGTTTCTATTGGTGCAGGTTTAGAGTTAAGCCCTATGACAGGAGCTAATGTAAAATTTTATGGGGAATACAATTTTTTCCAGTTGCATACGGGCACTGGTAGGCTTTATGACTAATTTTAAATTAAAAAAAATGTCTAGAAATCAAATATTATTGAGAATAATACCCTTAGTAGTTATACTTTTTTTATTTATTTATAATTCAAAAAGAAGTTTTTACAATAATGGTGTGCGTTTTTATGAAAATGAAATAAATTCTATTATTATTAAAATTGAAAGAACCCGAGGCACTAAAGTCTATTACGGAAAAGAAGATTACTTTTATTTAGAGGACTATAAAGGCGTTCCGTTAAGAAATAATGATTCAATTAAAAAGTTAGGTCAACAAATTAGGGTTTATAGAAAAAGTGCTGATGGTTCCGACTATAAATTCATTGGTACGGGATTACCAGTAAAACCCAAAAAAAATTATTTTACTTATTTTTTTTCATAACATAAAAGGTTATATTTTTAAAATTTAAATAACTAATATGAAAAATTTATCATATCTATTAATAGCAATATTATTTCTTCTTTTAGGTTGTCATTTTAGTACTAAATATGAAAATAGAGATTCAGACAGACAAGATGCCGAAAGAATAACATCTGAACTTTTTGGTCATTTGCAGCATTTAAATTTTGAAAAAGCTTCAAACTTATTTGGAGAAGAGTTTTTTAAAGTCACATCTAAGGAAGAATTGATAAAAATATTTAAAATAACAGACTTAAAACTCGGTAAATTTAAAAATGGAAATTTATATAAATGGGATACTTTAGTATCTGAGGGTTCTATTAATAATGGAAATTATAGTCTTTATTATAACGTAGAATTTGAAAACGGAACTGCTGATTTAAAAATCAGTCTTTTAAAAAATAAGAATAATAGTTTAAAAATAATAGGCTATACATTAAAGTCAAATGCATTTTTAGAATAATAGATGTTTAATTAAACCATTAGTGTAGGTTATATGAGAGCCCCGCTAGCGCTCGTTTGTAACGAGTGCCGTAACTGTTGAACACTTTAGGAAAGCACTCGTTACAAACGAGAGCCAACATGGGGAGAGAGGTCATTAAAGTGGTAGATGGTCAAGGTACTATTTTATCAGGTTTTGCGGTACTGGATAGAGGTTACACAGGACACGAGCATTTACAGAGCGTAGCGCTTATACACATGAACGGGCGTTTGTATGATGCCAAACTGCACCGCTTCTTACAACCGGACAATTATGTTCAGGACCCTACGAATACGCAGAATTTTAATAGGTATGGGTATGTGCTGAACAATCCTTTAAAGTATACGGATTTTAGTGGGGAGACCTATAATGGAGATGGCTTAACATCAGGTGAACAGACGGGTATAGGAGCTGCAATAGCTACTGTTTTGAGCAGTATTAATTGGAAAGGGATTAGGTTTAATGATATTGATGACTGGACAACAAAACACATATTTAGATCAATACAAAGTGTAGGAGATTGGATTGGAGGGTGGTTTAAAAAGCGAAGTTCGGGTGACAAACCAATTGGGACTAATTTTTATAATTTTTTTAATAATTCTATGCAGCAAGGTACTGTTTTTACTACTAACGTATTTGGTATAGCAATAACAAATAGTGCTACTTTTGGTATAGTACAACCTAACAGAGCCTTTGAAGGCACAGATTTTGAACTAGCAGAAAGACTTGGAAGGTTTACAGGCGATATGTTAAGTTTTGGGGGAGGCGTTAGCTTAGACGTTGGCGCAGCTGGTTTAGAATTAGTTACAGTTGGTGGTGGTACAGTACCAGCAGTTGCTGTTGCATCATACGGTACATCATTAGGTGTTGGTTCTGCTTATGCGGGAGCTAAAGAGTTTGGTGGGATTGTTGATTATTTTGCAAGATCTAGTAGTTATGCCGCTAAAAGTGTAAATCAGTTAAACAAGGCGGTCCAAACAGGCAGAGTACCGAAAGGAATTAAACGTTTTGATAAGGGCAGGGGTACAAAGAATTTGCCCCAAGATGAAGTACATTTTGATAATGGCTCTTCTTTGTATCGAGATGGTACATGGAGGCATGATAAAGGACATAAATTAACGATTGACCAAATTAAATTTTTAATAGAAAATGGCTGGAATATACCTTGATAATAATTTAATAAAGAAAAGTATTCAAAGTTGGTCGAATACTATTATTCCTCATATTGGAAATTGGGAAGGAAATAATTTGCATATTGATGAGATTGATAGCTTAGAAAAAATAGAAAGATCGGAATGGATAGATGTTTCGTTTATGATTCTTAATATTTTAGTGAATAAATTTATGCCAATTAACTCGCTAATTTTATTTCTACATATTGATCTAAAATATTCCTTGAAGAAAATGTCTTTAGATAAGATGGCACTCAACTGGTTGAATGAAAATGTGAGTGAATACACTCCTCCAAGTTTACATTTTACATCTTTAGATTATTATAAAGAATTTTATGAGAAAGAATTGGTTGTATTTAAACCTGATGATAAAATTTTAGAACTCTTTCATTCTAGACCGAATTTGGAATTTTTTTATAGAACATATTTTGATGAAGAGGAAGAAATGTATTCAAGGGAGATATATGTTTTTGTAAAGAAATAAAACATAATAAGCCGATGGTAATCAAATATGGCCATTCGGACCTAAAAATAAAAATAAACGATGAAAGAGGTAAAGCACCCATACCAAGAATACGAACAGTCCGATTTATGGAAGTTAATTGATACGGCTATTGATGATTTAATAAAAAATCAAGACATAGAGTTGACAACAAGGAAAGAATATGTGACTGGATATTTGTGCAAAATAATAAAAGGAGCTTAGAGGTTAGTGATTAACTACATTTTACCCCGCTAGCTCCCCCGATCGTACTAATATTGCTACTGCTATTATTTACTAGTGCCGGTAATAATATAACCTTATCCGATGCACAATGTTGGGAGACTTTGCGCAGCGGATATTTCATTTGGAAAAGAAAATGGATTTAAATATTATAAACCGAGATGCACTAATCCTGTAAATTGGATGAAAAATCAATCACAATGGATATATAGACAAATAAAAGACCCAACTGTAAGAATTATAGATATTGGCGCAAAATCAATTGAAGCTACGAGTAAGTATTATTTAAAGGAATTAGAAATGCTAAAAAAAAATATTGGATATTAAAAATACACAAAATTATGAGTAATAATGGTTTAGATAGTTGTATCCTAAAATTATTAAAAACAAATAGTAGAGGGGTTTCGATAGAAGTTATTATAGATTATTTAGATTACATAAATAAAGTTAGGTATTCAGAAGATGATATAATAAAGATTTTAAATGAACTGATTAAAAAGAATAAAGTTTTAAAAACGAAAAATTTATTTCTTTTAAAATAATTTTTCAGTAGTTATTTACCCCCCGCTAGCGCTCGTTTGTAACGAGTGCCGTAACTGTTGAGCACTTTAGGTAAGCACTCGTTGCAAACGAGCGCCAACATGGGAGCAGTAGGTGGTGGTTATTCTGGACTTCAAGCAGCTAAAGCCAGCGGTTCAGGTATTTGGTTTGGCACAGAAGCTAAGCCTTCTGCAACCGTTATTGCAGGAAACGTAAATAAAGCTATTGAAAAAGCTCAAGTTGATTATGATAAATCTACTCAGGTACAAGCTGAACCAACTACGCAGACTAATACAGTTGCAAAATATTATCCTGAAAATGATGGAGCTGTTAGTGGAACTTTAGAAACTAAATATCTTTATGAAGGAGATATGTTTGATAGAATTGGTACTTTAACGGAAAGGTCTAATTATGTTTCGCCTATAGATACTCCAAAATCTTTAAGGTTTTTACCTTCTAATAATGATGGAGTTTATAGTGCATATCAAGTATTGAAACCTTTTCCAGTTTTAAGTTCACAAATCGCACCATTTGGTGGCATCCAATATCAAACTCCATTGCCTTTAACAACGTTGATTAGTAAAGGAATAATCATAAGAACAAAATAATTATGAAAATAGCTGAATTAAATTTGAAACTGCAAAAACTAGGTATTCCAAAAAGTATCTATAATTTAAGAGGTGATATATCCAATCCAGGTACGGTATTATATAAAAACTATAACAAGTGGGAGGTTATACATGTAGGAGACAAAGGAGAGCAAAAAATTGTTAAAGAATTTAATAAAGAAGAAGATGCTTGTAAGTTTATATTGGATGGATTTGTGAAATATAGTAAAATTTCGAATCCTAATTTTAAACCTGAAAGCTCAAAAACAGATAGAAATGATGACGATTTACCAGATGTAATATTTTTGTGATTTTTAGTATCATCAGCAGGAACTCCTTTTGAAATGAGGTCTCTTCCAGCATCATCTGATTTAAGTATAAAAATTAACTTTGAAGTTATTAAACCTTTTCCGGTAATGAAATCTTATATTACACCTGCACATTATTTTCCTGGAGGAGGTATCCAATATAAACTTCCTGTCAGTCCGTTCTATTTAGAGTCACATGGATATATTAAATTTCGCTAATACTATGGATATTAAATCATTTAAAGAAAAAATTATTAAAAATAAAATACCTGACAGTTGGTATTCCATAAACAATGGAGTTAAGTTTAATGCTTGCATTTTAATAGAACATAGCTCTTATTGGGAATCTTTTTATTTTGATGAAAAAGGAGAAAGTCATAATCTTCGATTATTTAGTAATGAAGTAGAAGCTTTGGATTATTTATGGACAGAAATAGAGAATATGATTAAATTATACCATTGGGATCCTCATTCCCATTAGTTACCAGTACAATGTCGGTAAATTATCATGTAATTGTCATCTCAACTCATAGGATTCATCATTTATCGGAATGACAAAGCAAGAAACTAATCGCTTAGCTTAATTATATTAATCGCTCGTAACAAACTAGCACCAATTGGGTAAAATGGAAATTATTAGGACGATAGATTACCATTAGTAAAAATTATTGGGCCGCATCATAAATAATGCCTACACATTAATACAAAAAATATAAAATATGAAACATACATTTCAACTCCAAGATTTTCCAAACTCCAATTTTGAAATTGAAACATCAATTTTGACAGGAAAATCTAAATTACTAAAGGATAATGTACAAGTTGAACAATCCAAGGAAAAAGGGAAACCATTTCTTATACCTAATGAAACGGGTGAACTTATCAAAGCATTTCCTAAACAATCATTTCCGGATACGGTTCCAACATTAGAAATTAATGGTGTCAAAAATCATATAGTTTTAAAGCTCAAATGGTTTCAATATGTTTTAGGTGGACTTCCAATTTTATTATTATTTATAGGAGGAGCAATTGGTGGTGCAATTGGCGCCCTTGGTTCGGTTGCAAATTTTAACATTTTTAGACAAGAAGGTTCTGAACCTTTGAAATATCTGAAGGTTGCTGGAGTTATATTGGCAACTTATACACTTTACTTTGTATTGGCAACAATCATTTCGACATTAGTAAAGTAGAAATAATTGGATAATTAAAAACAAACAATAAGTTAACACCATATAACTGGAATTAAGGCGATTTGACTATGCCAGAATCCATGCTGAATTCTAAGGTTAGTATTAAAAAAGAAGAATAGGTGCATATTTAACCCGTACCTGACGATTATAGGAGAGACGTTATAAATAATTTTGACCCAAATAAACTTTTTAGAGAATGAAAAAAACAGCTTTGACCCTAACTTTAGCTTTTGCAACTATAACTTTATGTATAGCCCAACAAATCGAAATAAAAAAAGTGTTTGGTGGATATAAATATTCCCAGGATGGAGAAAATTTGAGAATGGGTAAATTGGTTAAAATAATGAAATCAAATCCACAAGCATTTGAACTAATTAAAAAAGCACAATCTAATAATACTATCGCTTATATTATTGGTCTTACAGGTGGAGGCCTAATTGGTTGGCAAACTGGAACTAACTCAGCAGGTGGCAATGCGAATTGGACTTTGGCGGGAGTAGGAGCTGGTCTTATTGCAGTAGGAATTCCAATTTCGTTGGGTGTTGATAAAAAAAAGAAACAAGCTGTAGAGTTATATAATTCGTCTCTGAATTCCACAACATATAATGAATTTAAGCCAGAATTTAAAATTATAACGAACGGAAAAGGAATTGGACTAACAATGACCTTTTAAAAAATAACTTATAAGAAAGTGCTAAGCTAAAAATATTGTTTTTACTTCAGTTTTGCTGATATAAAAAACATTAATTTGAATAATATTTTTTAAGTTTAATTGTATATTTATAAACTCAAAAGACAAATAAATTTTGCCTTTAAATAGTTCTTTTTGATTTTAGTGTACCATTAGGTGAGTCATACTAAATTAAAAGTGTTTAAAATAATGAATATCAGGTGTTTGTGAATTTTTAAAAAATCCTGCCACACGCAACGGCTCATACACATAAACGTTAAACGAAAAAACTCAATTTCGTGTTTCAAACTCCGCGTTAGCGATTGCAGTGGAAAGCCCGGAGTGAGGCACGAACGAGGACTTGCAACGGAAAGCGCGACCCATAGGGTAACGCCCAAACCATTTAAAAACCCATTCCTTTTATCTTTTTATACTCCAATATCGCTTTGCTATCGGAAAGCAATGACACGTAATAACATACATTTGATAAACGGTTGTACAAGCTGGAATCATCCACCTTAATGGTATTTGGCAAGGCTTTTAAAATGAGCTTGTCGTAATTTGAGGCGGTGTTGTTAAAACAGTTGTTTACCGCATTGGTGTAGGTGCTTAACAAAGTGTTGATAACGCCATAGCCTACAATTTCCTTATCGACAACTTCGGGAGATTGATAGATGTTTTCAACGCTTATTTTTATGATGTCGTTTATTTGGGCTTCGTATTTGCTTTTATCCAACAGGGCGCAGTCAAAATGGCCATTTAAAATAGCATCTTCGTTTTTCATGAAAATCTCTACCGCTTCGTCTATAAGCGTACCAAAGGCAAGGGCCCTTAAATAACTTACGCGGTCTTCTTTTGTTGAAAGTGCGTAATAATTTTTGGTCTTTATTTTATCCCGCACCAAATTGATTAAATATTCGAGGGCAAACTCCTCTTGGATAAGCCCAAGGTTGATACCATCCTCAAAATCGATGATGGTATAGCAAATATCGTCGGCAGCTTCCACTAAAAACGCCAAGGGATGTCGTGAAAAACTGATATCTTTTTCACTTCGTTTCAATAATCCCAACTCGTTAGCCACATCTGCAAATGCTTCTTTTTCGGATTGAAAGAAACCATATTTTTTATCGGCAATATGAGTAGTTGGCTTTTTTGGGAGTGATTCTTTGGGGTATTTTGTAAAAGCGCCAAGGGTGGCGTAGCTTAATCGCAATCCGCCATCGCGCCCAGCCCTACTTTCGGTTAAAATTTTAAAGCCGTTGGCGTTTCCTTCAAAATCGCATAAATCTTGATATTCTTTTTCTGTGAGTTGATTTTTATAGGGACTGCCTTTTCCGGTTTTAAAAAATTCGCCAATGGCTTTTTCACCCGAATGTCCGAATGGTGGGTTTCCAATATCGTGCGCCAAAGCCGCAGCGGCAACAATAGCACCAAAATCGTTGGGCAGATATCCATGCACGCTTTGTAAATGCGGATATTTTTCCAATAATTTTTTCCCAACCAAGCGTCCTAAAGAACGCCCCACCACGCTCACTTCCAAGCTGTGTGTTAAGCGGGTGTGTACAAAATCGGTTTCCGATAAGGGTATTACCTGGGTTTTATCTTGCAGACTTCTAAATTCTGACGAGAAAATAACACGATCGTAATCGACTTCAAAGCCCAAACGGGTTTCGTCTTGTTCTTTTCGTATGCGTTTGTTGGTATCGCCTAAGCGTTTTAAGGATAGTAGTTGTTCCCAGTTCATATTGTTTTTTTAAGCACAGGCAAGATAATAAAGAATTTCTTTAAACTTAACATATTCTTTTAAACCTGAGCTGCACATAAAAAACAATGATATACGTCTTTGCGAGGCAACAGATAAAAAAAATTATCAAACGGTATTGATGACAATTAAATTGAATTTGAAACAGAAAATTTGAAGACATGGATTGTCCCCTAGAGGGGACTTTAGGGGTATTTTTAAAATTTGAGTGATATTTAAATATTTGAAAGTCAAATATATAAAATACTTGTCAATGGTAGGCGGTACGTCCCGATAACTATCGGGAGAAGCAATCTGTTTATTGATAAGCAGATTGCCACATTTTACTTAAAAAAAAAGTAAAATTCGCAATGACAGTGTTTTTATGTGGAACTGAGGTTTTAGATTGAATATAAAATCTTTATTTAAATTCCCGCTTTGCGAAAATGACAATTTTAATGGAAACCTCGTTAAAAAGCGAGAAGTGTTTTTCAACTTAATTCAATCAAAATAAAATTGAAAATCCGGTAACATTCCCGTAACATTTTAATGACTGTTGTTTAATATTTAGGTAACATTACAGTAGTGCGAAAGTTATTTATTTGCAATAGAAAATGACATCATACAAATGAAATACGCATTTACTTTATTCATACTTGCTTTTACCTCTTTAGGTTTTTCACAAAACACCGGAATGGTTGTTGGAAAAATAATGGACAACGAACTACAAAACAGGCCGTTGGTGTTTTCAGATGTAGCCATTAAAGGAACTTCTATAAAAAGCAATACGGATGTAACGGGTTTGTTTGTTATTGAAAATTTAAAGGATGGCGATTATACGTTGGTTTACAGTTTTGTTGGTTATGAAACGCAGGAATTGAACGTGAAAGTTGTTTCTGGACAACCCACCGAAGTTAAATTAGGCTTGAGCGCCACTACTGTTTCGTTGCTTGAACTTGCCTCTATTACCAGTGTTGCCCAAAAAGATGATAAAACGGCTTCTGTATTAAACTAATATGCACGAGGAAATTATCCATTTCCTTTAAAGAGCATCCAACCATTTTCAGATTTAAACGCTTTCATTTTTCAAATTTCATTTGATAAAAAAATAGTTTCATGTTTTTGTAATATGAATCGCTTTAAAATTGATACCTATCAGGTTTTGAAAACATAAGTGTTAGGAAGTTGAAAATTTATGATAAACCGTTCCCCTCCTTGGAGGGGCTAGGGGTGGGTTTTATATTTTTTCATTTTTTTATCTCATTTACAAAATGGTTATATTAATTTACCCACCCCTAACCCCTCCCAAGAGGGGAGTTAAATGATGTTTGGTTTTTTTAAACTGAAATTTCTTCTATAAAACCCAATGTTAAATTAATGTTTACAAATCCAAAATATCATGGTTTTTAGATAACATTTAGGTAACCCTTTAATTACTGTTCCTTAATCTCTTCATAACATCCTATTTACACAATGTGACTTTCTTTGCAACAAGAAAATTGAATTGAATAAATGAAAAATATTATACTATTATTTATGCTTTTTACCGCTTCATTCTCTCTGGCACAGAATACAGGTTCAATTATAGGAAAGCTAACAGATAAAGAATATAATAATGAACCTTTAGCATTTGCTAACGTTTTAGTAAAAGGAACCACTAAAGGCACCACCTCTGATATTGATGGTTTATACAGTCTTGAAAACATTCAAGCAGGAAATTACATACTTCAATTTAGTTTTGTTGGTTATGAAACTCAAGAAATTCCAGTAAAAGTAGTTGCTGGAAAAGTTACTGAAGTCAATGTGCCAATGGGTGCCAGTGCTGCTTCTTTAGATGAGATTGTAATTACAACAACTACAAGAAGAGAAAGTGAAACGGCTCTATTATTGGAGCAAAAGAGAGCGGTTGAGATGAAACAAAGTATTGGTGCAGAAGAATTATCTAGAAAAGGTGTTGGTGATGCTGCAGGTGCGGTTGCTAAAATTTCAGGCGTATCAAAACAAGAAGGTTCTAATAACGTTTATGTACGTGGTTTGGGTGATAGATACTTAAATACTACCATGAATGGACTGTCTTTACCATCAAACAATATCAATAATAAGAATATCGATTTGAATCTGTTTTCATCTGATGTTATTGAAAATATATCTGTAAGCAAAGCGTATTCTGCTAGGTTTTATGGTGATTTTTCTGCTGGAAATATAGATATAACATCAAAAGATTATACAGGCAATGGTTTTTTGGATATCGCTTTAAGTTCTGGAGCCAATACAAGAGCCGTTGGTAAAGATTTTTTAAGAAATGAAGGAACGGGTTACTTAGGTGATTACGCTAGGTATAATCATCATCCATTTGCTGTGATACTTTCCCATAGTCCAGATCCTGTTGAAGGGGAAACACCTATAAATATAGGCGTAAGTCTTTCAGGCGGAAAATCTTTTACATTTAAGGATGATTCGCGTTTAAGTTTGTTTTTAACAGCTTCTTTTGATAACAGTTTTGAGTATAGAGATGGTATTGTTACAGATTATACTGCAAATTTAAATAAGTTATTCCCAGATTCTGAGGTTTATAACTATGCCACAACATCAACAGCCATGGCCAGTGCCATATATAAAATAAATAATGAAAATAAATTAAAGTATTCTTCTTTATTCATAAATAGTTCTAATGACCAAGTTGGATTTTATGGTGTAGATGGTAAAGGTATCTTATTTAATTTCTCAGACCAACCTAGTGGTTATTTTCAAAGTAACTACCAATTTAACCAAGACATTGTATTAGTTAACCAATTAACCGGAGAGCATAGTTCTGGTAAACTTAAATTAGATTGGGGAATAGGCCATAACAGAGTATTTGCGCACGAGCCAGATAGAAAACGTTTTTCTTATTTAAATTATGATAATTTATTGGATAATGACCCATCTACGAATCCAACATTTGCCCAAAACAATGTTTTTAATAATCAGCGTTATTTTCAAAATATTGAAGATGAAGAATTAAATAGCAGATTGTCTTTGGCTTATAAAGCTTCAGAAAGTTTTAAAGTTATAGTAGGCCATGATGGTAAAAGCAGACAAAGATTGTTTGATAACTCCAGATATGGTTATAAAAACATAGATACTAATCTATATACTATTACAGATGTTCGTAATTTAAATGATTTATTCAATTTGGAAGGTTTTGAAAATGGGCTATATGAAACACATGTTTTTAATGCTATTAGTCCTGAAAACGGTATAACGCAAACCAATTTTCCTGGCAAACTAGAAAACACTTATAAAGGTATGCTTGATATCTATGCAGGTTATGTGTCCCTAGAAATAAATGCAGGCAAAAAATGGTTGTTTATTCCTGGTGTTAGGTTAGAAAACTATAACCAACGTATTGAATATAATGCCATCAACTTACGTCCAGACGATCCAGGGTTTGCAGCCACAAAAGAAACATTTGTACTACCTAGTTTTAATGTAAAATACAGTTTAAACGAAAATCAAAATTTACGTTTCGCTGTTAGTAAAACTATATCATTCCCCGAATTTAAAGAAATTGCACCTTTTGTGTACGAAGGAATAAGCTATAGAATTGGTGGAAATCAAGATTTATTGGGAACAAATACTGGTGTAAATTTAACAAATAAATCATATTCTGACATCTATAATTTAGATTTGAAATACGAGTGGTTTCTATCTAAAGGAGAAATACTTTCCATGGGTGCTTTTGCAAAACAAATAAACGACCCTATCAATTTAGTATTAGCCGCTGATGCTACTGGAACGCAACGTTATTTTAGAACAGGCGAAAAAGCTGAAATATTAGGTGTTGAATTAGAGGTTAGAAAAGACTTATTGGTAGATGAAAATAAAGACACCTTACTTGCTGCTGGTTTAAATTTCACTTACATGCACACAGAGCAAGATCTTTACAGTACTATTGAAGGGTCTTATGGCACCTCTTTTAACAGAGCGACTGACCAATTAGAAGGGGCATCACCTTTTATAATTAATGCAGATTTAAGTTTTAAACCAATAATTAGCGAAAAATTTAGTCCTGCTGCCAACTTAGTTTTTAATTATTCCTCAGATAGAATTTTCTCTTTAGGATCTGGCGATGTAGGCAATATTGTTGAAAAAGCAGTCCCAAAACTAGATTTTGTATTAAAAAATAAAATAGGAAAAAACTCAGAAGTAAACCTAAGTGCTAAAAACTTACTAAACCCTAGTATTGAAACTATTAGAGAAGATACCCCAATTGGTAATGTTACCTTATCTAGTTACAAAAGAGGGATCACTTTAGGGCTACAATTCAAACACACATTTTAATTCAAATTACATAAACAAAAGAAACTTAAATTTAAAAACCATGAGAATGAAAAATAATTTTTTAACAAGTTTGCTAGCAGTTGCGATATTAATGGCATCGTGTGCAACAGATGATACAGCAGATATCATTATTAATGTAACCAATAATAATGGGACTTCAACATCAACGGGAGCTACTGTAAGGTTATCAGGAACTTATACTACAAGTTTAACTTTAGATATCAATAATACTTATATTTTGGCTGGTTCTTTAGTTATGGCTTCTGGTACAACATTGACCATACCAGCAGGTATGACAATAAAAGCAGATGCCTCTGGATCGGATGTTTATATAGCCATCGCTCAAGGAGCTAAAATAGTTGCTATTGGTACAGCTACAAGCCCAATAATATTTACATCAGGCGCGTCATCTCCAAAAGCAGGAGATTGGGGTGGTTTAATTCTTTTAGGAAAAGCACCAACAAATGCTGTTACTGGTACTGCAACCGCTACGTCTGAAATAGGTGGTTTGCCTTACGGCGGAAACATTTCTAACGACGATTCAGGTTCTCTAAAATATGTGAGAATTGAGTATTCTGGAGCTTCAGCAGATGCGGCATCTGAAAACAATGGATTGTCACTTTACGGTGTTGGTAGTGGTACATCCATAGAATATATACAAGTAGTTGGTGGTAAAGATGATGGTGTTGAGTTTTTTGGCGGTACTGTAAACGCTAGTTATTTATCTGTAATAAATGCAGAAGATGATTCTATTGATTGGACCGAGGGGTATTCAGGTACATTAACAAATGTTTATATAAAGCACATCCAAAACCCAACAGTCACTTTTTGTTCTGATAAAGCTTTTGAATGTGATGGTTTTAATCCCTCATTTGGAAACAATTCTTCACCAATTTATTATTCCAATCCTAAAGTTAATAATGTCACTATAATCGGTGCAAGTACAGGTTCTGGTACTTTATTTCAAGATGGTGCCGTAATTACTGCTGGTACTTATGAGGCTGTTCGATTAAGGGTAGGCACACAAGGTACATTTACCAACATTAAAATGACAGGATTTGGTGAAGGTTTTGATTTAGATAATGACATCACTGGAGATGGCGTTATTGCTGATAAATTACAAGTAAATGGTATTCTATTTACCGATGTAACAACAAAAATGAAAAATGATACCGGTAAAATGTTTACCATTGCAGATTTTATTACAGCTGATGGCACTGCAACCGGTACTGATTATGCCACTTGGGGAGCAGGATGGACAGTACAATAAAAACAAAATATTTCACAAACAAAAAAGCATCCCAATTGGGATGCTTTTTTAGTTTAAGGCTATTTTAGTTTAAAAATCTTGCTCACTTTTAGTGTCCGTTTCTTTTAAACCAGCTATAGCATTGTTGCTATAATCTACTTCTTTTATGGTTTCATTGGTATAATAAAACCATTTGCCGACTTTCTTACCATTATCATAATTTCCAGAAACTGTTTTTTTGCCTGCTGTATCAAAACTTAACCATTCACCTTGCAATTTACCATCTGTAGTGTAAGTTCCTGTTTGACTTACAGCCCCATTGTCATGATAATAAACTACTTCAATTAAATTAGTATCGGTATTAAGTTTTAAATCTCTCTTTTGTTGTGCAAAAGAAACCACAGTAATTAAAAAGGCAAAAAACAAAATAAATTTCTTCATAATTATGGGGGTTTTAACATTATATATCAAAGATAGTAATTTGATAACCTTAAAACAACACTAAGGTAACATTAAATTAACATTGAAGCATCAAGTATTTGTAATACAGCAACATACCAATGTTAAATTTAACATTGAAATTTAAGTGCATGACAAAAATGAAAATGAAAAGTTCAAAACATTAAAAATAAGCCACTTAATAATTCCTCCCCTTTTTCCAAGGGGATAGCTTGTACCGTGTTTTCGGTATGCCGAATGGCGGAAGGGGTCAATGATATTGCTTTTTAAATTATAGGAGATATTTTTGTCATGTACTGAACATTGAAATATTAATGATTCCTTAATCTTTAGGTTACAATTTAATTAATTTAAACCTTGATATTTGTGTTTGTCTTAAGGCATAAAATTAGTATTTCATATAATCTATTAGTTTTTGTCGACTACATTATTGTGATTTCTAATGAGACTGCCGTGGCCACGGCAGTCTTTTTTGCTATAATATTTAACAATTAGGAAACATTGGCTTAACATTGGTTTTGGTTCTTTGCAGTGACAAAAACTAATACTGCATAATGAAATTTAAAATGATGGTGGCAATGCTCCTATTTGCCTTAACAACTGTAAAAGCACAAGAATACAACGCGCCAAAATTCGGCAAAGGCTTATTTAATCTTGTTGGAAAAGACAGTTCCTGGACCATGAAAATAGGCTTAAGAGCCCAATTTCTGGCAACATCTACTTGGGAAGACGGTGCTTCTAATGAAACTAGCTTTTTAATTAGACGTTCGCGTTTAAAGTTTGATGGGTATGCTTACAGTCCAAAATTAAAATACAAAATTGAGTTGGGCTTATCCAATAGCGACCTATCGGGAGCTTCCCAATTTACAAGCAATGCCCCTAGATATATTTTAGATGCGGTGTTAATGTGGAATTTTGCGCCAAACTTGGAATTTTGGTTCGGACAAACAAAACTTCCAGGTAATAGAGAGCGGGTGGTGTCTTCATCAAATCTACAAATGGTAGATCGATCTTTATTGAACAGCGTATTTACCATCGATAGAGACATGGGCATGCAATTAAGGCATCATTTTGATCTTACCAATAAATTTGTTGTTAAAGAAATAGTTTCTTTGGCGCAAGGCGAAGGCAGAAATGTAACCACGGGCAATCTAGGCGGCTACCAATATACCACACGATTGGAATTATTCCCTTTTGGAGATTTTGAAGATCATGGCGATTATTCAGGTGGTGATTTAAGTAGAGAAGAAACCCCCAAACTGTCATTGGCAGCTGCTTACGATTTCAATAACAATGCCGTTAAAAATAGAAGCAACCAAGGCTCTTATATGGCCAATGATAGCGGTTTTTATGAAACTAACACCAGTACCCTTTTTGTAGATGCCATGTTTAAATATAACGGATTCTCATTTATGGCTGAATATGCTGATAGAAGTGCAGAAGATCCTTATGCAAAAAACGCTGATGGTTCTCCTTTGTTAAAAGACGGCAACCAGGTGGTTGTTGAAGTAGGCGAGGGCTTTAATTTACAAACCGGATATCTATTTAAATCCAATTGGGAAGTTTCCGGTCGTTATACCAGCATCATGTTAGATAAAAACATAACCGGTAAAAATCCTGAAAACCAATATACCCTTGGTGTTTCAAAATATATTGTTGGCCATCATTTAAAAATCCAATCAGATATAAGTCATTTACAAATTAAAAACGACAACGATGAGTTGATGTTTAGATTGCAGTGTGAATTGAGCTTCTAAAATATAACAATTACGTAACTTAGCTTTATAGAATACATAAGATATTTGCAAACTTATTTTATTTAAATTATGGAAAACATATACCTCTATATGATTATCGCTCTAGCCATATTAGCAATCGCCGATTTGGTAGTGGGAGTAAGTAATGACGCAGTAAACTTCTTAAATTCTGCCATTGGCTCTAGAGCCATTTCATTTAAAACCATCATGATTGTTGCCAGTTTTGGAATCGCTATCGGCGCTTTATTTTCCAGTGGCATGATGGAAGTTGCCCGTAATGGCATTTTCAACCCTGGTGAATTTATGTTCAGTGAAATCATGATCATTTTCATGGCGGTCATGATAACTGATATCCTGTTATTGGATTTTTTCAACACTTTTGGTATGCCTACTTCTACAACGGTTTCCATAGTATTTGAATTGCTTGGTGCATCTGTTGCCATTGCTTTAATCAAAATAGGCCATAACAACGGAAGTTTTAGCGATGTGGTCAATTATATAAACACCTCAAAAGCCACCGAAATTGTTTCCAGTATATTGCTCTCTGTACTGCTGTCTTTTACACTTGGTGCTTTTGTTCAATGGGTTTCAAGACTGTTGCTTTCTTATAATTTTGAAAAGAAAGCAAAATGGGTAGGGGCTTTGTTTGGAGGCATTGCCATTACATCCATTGTCTATTTCATATTTATGAAAGGGATAGGGGGCACTAACTTTGCAAAACAATCCTATGAAATTACAGGCGGCGAAACCATCAAGGATTTTTTACAGCACCAAGCGCTCGCCATTTTGGCCATTAGCTTAGTAATTTGGTTTTTAATATCCTATGCCCTAATGCATTTTTTAAAAACCAATATTTATAAATTAGTAATCCTTATTGGTACGTTTTCGTTGGCATTGGCATTTGCCGGAAATGATTTGGTAAACTTTATTGGGCCATCTATAGGCGCCTACCAATCTTATTTGGATTTTATGAATCCTGAAATTAACACTTTAGGATTAGCGGCCAACGAATTTTCCATGCATAGTTTGGGAGCTAAAGCATCAACCCCTACGCTGTTATTGCTTGTTGCTGGATTGGTAATGGTTTTAACGCTTTGGTTTTCTGCAAAAGCCAAAAACGTGGTAAAAACATCCATAGATTTATCTAGTCAGGAAGATACAAAAGAACGCTTTCAGCCTAACTTTCTTTCCCGTGGATTTGTACGGTTCGCCATGTTATCATCTCAAATGACCGCTTATGTATTGCCAAATTCTTGGCAAGCTAAAATTGACAAACAATTTGAAAAACCGGTAATCATATTAAAAAAAGATAAAACGTACCAACTCCCTGCTTTTGATTTGGTTAGAGCTGCTGTAAACTTAATGGTTGCTGCCGTATTGATTTCTGTTGCTACTTCCATGAAATTGCCATTATCTACAACCTACGTAACCTTTATGGTTGCCATGGGAACCTCATTGGCAGATAGAGCATGGGGCGCAGAAAGTGCAGTGTATCGAGTTGCAGGGGTGTTAAATGTTATTGGCGGTTGGTTTTTTACCGCCTTCAGCGCCTTTTTTACGGCCGCTTTGGTAGCTTACTTATTAAACTTGAACGTAAATATCATGTTCCCTTTATTATTGGTAACAGCTTTTGCCTTAATCATAAAAAGCTCTATTTCCTATAACAAAAAATCAAAAGAAGTTAAGGCGGAAGATAGTTTAACGAAAGCCGAAAGCAGCTCCATCCAAGGTGTTATTCACGAAAGTGCAACAAACATCACAAATGTTGTGAAGCGTGGCAATAAAATTTATACCAATGCTATAAATGGGTTAGCAAAACAAGATTTAACACTATTGAAGAAGAATAAAAAACAAATTGTTAAGCTATCGGATGAAGTTGATGAATTACGGGATAATATTTTCTATTTCATTAAAAATTTAGATGAATCCAGTTTGGGAGCCAGTAACTTTTATATCCATATTTTAGGATATCTCCAAGATATGACCCAATCTTTGGAATATATTACCAAAGTGAGCTATAAACACGTTCATAACAACCATAAGAAATTAAAATTCAATCAAATTAAAGAATTAAAAGAGGTTGATGAACGCTTTGAAACCTTTTTTACCAATACACAAAATGCTTTTAATTCCAGGTCTTTTGAACAAATTGGGATTATTTTAGGAAGGAAACAAGAAATTTTAGGGTTGGTAACTTCTAAGATCCAAAAGCAAGTGGAGCGTACCCGTAACGAAGAATCGAGCCCTAAAAACACCACCTTATATTTTAGTTTGTTGCTAGAGACCAAGGATTTATTAAATGCTACCATGAATCTTTTAGAGGAGTATTATAATGCGCATGATGGTTCCGTTAAACCAGCAACTGTTATTCAGCCAAATATCGATTCTGAAGAATAGAAGAATAACGGAAACGTTTATAATCATTACAAAAGCCATCTCGATTAGAGGTGGCTTTTGTGTTTTTATAAATACGTTTTATATGAATCATCTCAACCTTACTTATTGAACTCATTTAAAAAAATAGTGTAAATTTGAATTGAAAAATGAAACTTGAAATGGGTTCAATAAAACATGCACCAAAGCCCTTTGTACATAGTATTACCGTTAGCAATAGCACAGCATTTAGCAGCCTATTGTTTGGATAGCAAATGGATGGATGCCACTACATTGTTCCTATCGTTTTTTTATACGCCAAGCCTTATGGTTTTAGCGGGCAAAAACTTAAAAAAGTAAATTTATGAGTATTTCAACTAGTGAAAACAACAACAATTCCTTTCCGCCATTTACAAGAAACGACATTGAAAATATGGCCACCGATAGCAGCTTTGAAAAAGGCGAAGATATATTTGTTGCCCAAGGTGTTCAAGAGCTTGTAAAAACAAAAAACCGTTTCGATGCAGTGGTTTACGGCTCGCAAAAATATGCTGTTTATTTAATTAACGAGGCCGGAGAATTGCATTTTAACTGTAATTGCCCTTATGGCCATGAAGGGATTTGCAAACATCTTATTGCGTTTGCACTTACAATAATAGATGGAAATTACAAAGAGGCTGGGCAGGACATAACGCCTACACTTTCTGAAAACGAGTTTAAAAGCAGATATTCAAAAATTCCGTCTAAAAAGAAACTCCTGTTTTTAAAACAATTATTGGATAGAGACCATGATCTACGACAACAGTTCATGGCATTTTCTGATGATAAAACGGAAAAACCGGACACTATTATTGGCGAAAAAATAGAAGATGTAAAATTTGGAATTAACGCCAAATTATCGAATATAGATCTTGACAATTTGTGTTACGATTATGATAATTACAATCACGATTATGGGTATAGGGATTATTGGGAAGTTGAATACGATGCCGCTATTGATGAAATTAAACGGGAAATGGATCCTTATATCAGTTCTATCACTGATTATATCAAAAAAGGAAATTTATTGGATGCGATTCGCATACTTTTAGGATTATACGAAGGTGTGCAAAACCTGCCGGATTTAGATAACGATAATTGTATTTTTGATGGTGAATACAACAATGAAGTACAAGCAATTCTCAATGTGTATATGTGTGATATTTCTAAAGCAATCAGTAATATTGTAGCATCGGATAAAGCAGTGTTGGAAATTATAACACTCATTTTTGAACGAATCTCATTTTATAACAATCAGAATCTATCCGAAGGAAAAGAGGAAATAAATTACAGTATCAAAGAATTTGAATTGCTGTTCCAAACGTTGGTCATTAACAATGGAATCGCCCATTTTTTGTACCAAAAAATACAAGAAAATAAGTTAGAATCATTGGCAGCAGCCTATATTTTGTTAAACATTGCAAAAGTAGCTGACAATGAAAAATTATGGAAAGAAACTGCTGAAACCTATGCGGGTTTAGATGCTAAAATAGCAAAGCAATTGTTAGAAAAATATGATTCAAAAAATGCGGTTTCAGATTTTAATCGAATCGCTAAAATGGCTTTTAACAATTGGGCAGATGAATTTGATAAATACTTAGTTGATCATTTAGACAAAGAAAAGCAAGAAGATTTATTTGTAAAAGCATTAAAAAATTATGTTTCAAAAAAACAGAATATCACACATTATCGTATTTTAAAATCCTATTTAACAAAAGAGGAAACGCTTGCTTATGTTGATAAATTTAAAGAAAGTTACCATGCGGTTTTTTATGTGCAACTTTTGGAAATAGAAAAGCGATTTGAAGAAATACGAACTTGTGTTATCAAAAACATAGACTCCTATGATATAGAAAACTTAATAAAGCCTATTTTAAATATTTATCCGGAAGATTGTTTTAATATCATTGTTAAAATCAATAATAAAGCGATGAACGGTTACGGCAAAAATAGAGGGACCTATCAAACCATGGTCAAAACTTTAACATTATTAAAAAACATCACTTCCAAAAAGAATGAAGCAGATGTGTTTTTTAGTAGCTTGTATAACCATAAACCCAATTTACCAGCATTAAAAGATGAAATGAGAAAGGCAAAATTAATGGACTTTTAATGAGTAAAAATGGGCTATATTTACATCTTTCAATATAGCCTCGGCACTCGTTGCAAACGAGCGCTAGCCTAATGGGCATTATTTTTCAGTCAATTTTTGGTATTACAGATATATTAAAAAATATATGGAAACCTGTTTATTAAAATTTTAGTTTTTTACTTTTGCCTAAAATAAAAACAACAGACAATGATTTCAGTAAACGAGTATTTTAATAGTAATGTAAAATCTTTAGGCTACACAACAGCAACAGGAAATTCTACTTTGGGCGTTATGAATCCTGGCACCTATGAATTTGGAACTTCTAAGCACGAAACCATGCGTGTTATAGAAGGCGAAATGACTGTTTTGCTACCAGAAAGCACCGAGTGGGTAACTTATAAAGCTGGAGAAGCTTATGAGATAGACGCCAATAAAAAATTTCAAGTGAAAGTATCTGTACAAACTTCTTATTTGTGCCAGTATAAATAAGTTGCAAAACATTTGGGGAAAAATGGAAAATATATTTAAAAAATTAAAACTAATTGATTCCTTGGTGTTTGAATGTGATATTGAACCAAAAGAATTTCTGAAAACGTTCGAACTTTGTATTCTTTACAAAGTTTTTTTATAAGACCGATATTTTTGTCGTTAATTTTCATATTTCAAAAATAATGAAATTTTCTTTCAAACTATCCCATTAAAACTCCTTTTTCCCAAATTTACTATCAATAAATTGCGATTTACAACGGTCTTTTTAATAGAAAAAATGCAAAAAAAAGACTGTCTTTTCAGACAACCTCTTTTTGTAATACTTAATGGGATAAATTATTTTAGACCTACAAGGTTTTCGAAACCTTGCAGGTCAATCAACATGGATAAATTAAGTAGAATCTAAGACCCACACATCAAGCAATCATCGCCTTGTCCTGCTTTAGATTGTGCAATAAGCACTTTCATTTCTTCGGCGCTCATAGGCTCAGTTTCTGGAGCGGGAGCTTGTTGTAACTTAGCAAACTTAACAGCGTTTTTTTCTGCGATGTGCATTTTCTGATCTGGGGCCACATCTTGGTTTACCACTAATACTTCCTCTGCAATAGTATCTTCTTTTTTTGTAGTTGCCAAAGTAAATTTAATAGCATCCACCGCACTTTTGGTTCTTAAATAATACATCCCAGTTTTTAAACCACTTTTCCAAGCGTAAAAGTGCATCGAGGTTAATTTTGCCATGGTAGCACCTTCTAAAAACAGATTTAATGATTGCGATTGATCAATAAAATACCCACGTTGGCGCGACATATCAATAATATCTTTCATACTTAGCTCCCAAACGGTTTTGTACAAGTCCTTGATATCTTGAGGGATAATATCTACTCCTTGCACCGAACCGTTTGCTCGCATAATTTCTTGCTTCAAGCCTTCATTCCATAAGCCTAACTCCACTAAATCTTCCAATAAGTGTTTGTTTACCACAATAAATTCCCCAGATAACACACGACGTGTGTAAATGTTGGACGTATAGGGTTCAAAACACTCATTGTTTCCTAAAATCTGGGAGGTTGAAGCTGTTGGCATTGGGGCTACCAAAAGCGAATTACGAACGCCGTGTTTTAAAACTTGTTTACGTAGTTTGTCCCATTCCCACATACCACTTAACTCTTCATCTTTCAAGCCCCAAAGGTTGTGTTGGAACTCCCCTTTACTTATTGGAGACCTTTTGTAGGATTGATATGGCCCATCTGCTTTTGCTTCTTCCATACTAGCGGTAACAGCGGCAAAATAAAGGGTCTCAAAAATATCTTGGTTTAATTGTTTTGCTTCGTCACTCGTAAAAGGCATCCGCAATTGGATAAACGTATCTGCCAATCCTTGAACGCCCAATCCAATAGGACGGTGGCGCATGTTGGAGTTTTTAGCTTCTGGTACTGGATAGTAATTTCTATCTATAACACGGTTTAAGTTTTTGGTAACGCGTTTAGTAATACGGAACAATTCTTTATGGTCGAATTCACCATTTTTAACAAACATGGGTAATGCAATAGATGCTAAATTACATACAGCAACTTCATCTGGAGAAGTGTACTCCATAATTTCCGTACATAAGTTAGACGAACGTATGGTTCCTAAATTTTGTTGGTTCGATTTACGGTTAGCCGCATCTTTATACAACATGTAAGGCGTTCCCGTTTCAATTTGGGACTCTAATATTTTCTCCCAAAGTTCACGCGCTTTAATCGTTTTACGTCCTTTTCCTGCTGCTTCGTACTTTAAATACAAGGCTTGAAAAGCGTCGCTATGCACTTCATCCAATCCTGGGCATTCGTTAGGACACATCAAGGTCCACGCCCCATCTTCTTCCACACGTTTCATAAATAAATCTGAAATCCACATCGCATAAAATAAATCACGAGCACGCATTTCTTCCTTACCATGGTTTTTCTTTAAATCCAGAAAATCGAAAATATCCGCATGCCACGTTTCAATATAAATAGCAAAACTACCTTTACGTTTTCCGCCACCTTGATCTACATAACGCGCCGTATCGTTAAACACTTGGAGCATGGGTACAATACCATTACTGGTGCCGTTTGTACCTGCAATATAGCTTCCTGTAGCACGGATATTATGTATAGCCAAACCTATACCACCAGCAGATTGCGATATTTTGGCAGTTTGTTTTAAGGTGTCGTAAATACCATCAATACTATCGTCTTTCATCGTTAATAAAAAACAAGACGACATTTGTGGTTTTGGAGTACCTGCGTTAAATAATGTTGGTGTAGCGTGTGTAAAATATTTTTTAGACATGAGCTCGTAAGTCTCAATAACCGATTCCAAATCGTCTAAATGAATCCCTACTGCCACACGCATGAGCATGTGTTGTGGGCGTTCCGCTATCTCGCCATTAAGTTTCAATAAGTACGAACGCTCCAATGTTTTAAATCCGAAATAATCATAACCAAAATCGCGATTGTAAATAATCGTAGAATCTAAAACATCTTTGTTTTTCATGATAACCTCGTAAACCTCATCGGCCAATAGCGGTGCATCCTTTCCTGTTCTTGGGTTTACGTAGGTGTACAAATCGTGCATAACCTCGCTAAAGGTTTTCTTTGTGTTTTTATGTAAGTTAGAAACCGAGATACGCGCCGCCAAACGTGCATAATCAGGGTGTGCCGTTGTCATGGTTGCAGCAATTTCTGCAGCAAGATTATCAAGTTCACTCGTGGTAACACCATCATATAACCCTTCGATAACACGCATGGTTACTTTTAATGGATCTACCAATTCGTTTAAACCATAACAAAGTTTACGCACTCTTGCTGTGATTTTGTCGAACATGATCTGTTCTTTTCTGCCGTCTCTTTTTACTACATACATAATTTTTACACGTTTTTAAATTTTCCTGATACACCTTCAGAAAAATGGTTAGTTATTTATTCCAGATATTGATTCTAATAACTAATTAGACTAATACCTAGTGATATATTTTATTTTTAGTATTGACCCCTCCGCCTATCGGCATACCGAAACAAATTCGGCACAGGCTCTCCCCTTGAAAAAAGGGGAGGAATTTCTTCCGCTTCGTCATTTCGGATTTATTTCTGCATAAGTTTTCCGCTTAAAAAAGGGAAGGACTTAATTCAAGGATTTTTTATAATGATTGCCCTTAATCAGAAATCAGCATCAAAAGTAAATTTGTCTTTTTCTTCTTCTTTATTAAGAACGCCAGCTTTTTGGTATTCAGACACCCGTTTCTCGAAGAAATTGGTTTTTCCTTGTAAAGAAATCATGTCCATAAAATCGAATGGATTTGCTGTGTTGTATTCTTTGTCGCAACCTAACTCGAACAATAATCTATCGGTTACAAACTCCAAATACTGCGACATCAATTTAGCATTCATACCAATTAAACTCGCTGGTAATGATTCTGTTATAAACTCACGTTCAATATCCAAGGCATCTATCAGTATGTCTCTAATTCTATCTTTAGGCACTTTATTTACCAAATGCTCATTGTGCAAGTGAACCGCAAAATCGCAATGCACACCTTCATCACGAGAAATTAACTCGTTTGAAAAGGTTAAACCTGGCATCAACCCTCTTTTCTTTAACCAGAAAATAGAACAAAACGCGCCTGAAAAGAAAATACCTTCAACGGCTGCAAAAGCAATTAAACGCTCTGCAAAACTTGGTGACTCAATCCATTTTAAAGCCCAATCCGCTTTTTTCTTAATAGCTGGAAAATTTTCTAAAGCATTAAATAACAAGTCTTTTTCTTTCTCGTCCTTAACATACGTATCAATTAAAAGCGAATAGGTTTCACTATGGATGTTTTCCATCATAATTTGAAATCCGTAAAAGAATTTCGCCTCACTATATTGTACTTCGCTTACAAAGTTTTCGGCTAAATTTTCATTGACAATGCCATCACTGGCAGCAAAAAACGCTAAAATGTGTTTAATGAAATAACGTTCGTCATCATTTAATTTATTTTTCCAGTCGGCAAGATCTTGATGCAAATCAATTTCTTCCGCGGTCCAAAAACTTGCCTCCGATTTTTTATACCATTCCCAAATATCATGATGTTCGATGGGGAAAATAACAAAACGATTTTTGTTTTCTTGTAAAATGGGTTCAATAGCTTGAGACATGGATGTTTTTGGTTTTAAAAAAGTTTGACGAAAAATTTTGTCGATTTGGGAACAACAAAGATTGGAAAATGATGTTAAAAATGAAAGGTATAGTTATAAACATTGTCAAGAAGTTTTTAACAATTAGAAAAAACACTTGACATTGGAAGTTTACAAATTAAAAATGTTAAATAATTGATAATCATTAATTTAACATTTTTAAAAATTTAAAAAGTTTACAGAAAAAATATAGATTTTGAGTTTTAAATCCCTTGTTTTAAAGGTGTTTTAGCGGGTTTCCTTAAGTTATTACAACTTGTTGGCAATGGTTTCCAATTCGCTGTACCAGTCTTCCCCAAATTTCCTGATCAAGGCTTCTTTCACAAATTTGTACACAGGAATTTGTAATGCTGCACCCAAAGTACAGGCATCATCGCAAATGTCCCATTTATGGTAATTCACTGCCGAAAACTCACTGTATTCCTGAACCCGCACGGGGTACAAATGACAAGATACCGGTTTTTTCCAAGTAATGGCACCTTGGTTATAGGCCTCTTCAATGGCGCACAAGGCTACTTTCTTTTTATCAAAAATAACATAGGCACAATCGGCATCATTGATTAAAGGGGTTTCAAGATCGCCATCTTCAGATGTTACATAAACACCTTGGGCCTCAATAGCAGCAATCCCTTCTTTGCGCAAAAACGGTTTCACTTTAGGGTAAATGGTTTTCAATATTTCAGCTTCTTCAGGGTCTAAAGGCGCACCGGCATCGCCATCAATACAGCAAGCCCCTTTACATGCCGATAGATTGCACATAAAATCCTTTTCTATAATAGCTTCTGAAACGATGGTTTTCCCTAATTGAAACATATATCTTGATTATTTCGTAGTGGGCAAAAATAGCTAAACTTTAGGGTTATATGATATAGATTTTCGCTTTAATCCGTTACTTTTGCAACAAAAAACAAAAAGCCTCATAATGCACCTTAATTTTAAAGAAATATTTACCGCTTTTATGGTATTGTTTGCCGTAGTTGATATTATTGGTAATATTCCCATCATCATAGATTTACGAAAAAAAGTAGGCCATATCAACAGTAGGAAAGCCTCTATTATTTCAGGTATCATTATGATTTCGTTTTTGTTTTTAGGAAATAGCATTTTAAATCTTATTGGTATTGACGTAAACTCGTTTGCGGTTGCGGGTTCGTTTATTTTGTTTTTTATTGCCTTGGAAATGATCTTGGGCATTACACTTTACAAGCATGAAGAACATACGGCAGACACCGCTTCGGTATTTCCATTGGCATTTCCACTTATTGCGGGTCCTGGCAGTTTAACAACACTACTATCTTTAAGAGCGGAATTTGAAACCAAAAGCATTATAATAGCCATTATATTAAATGTAATTGTTATTTTTATTGTATTGAAAACATCAAAAACCATAGAACGCTTTTTAGGGCCAAACGGCATCAGTATTGTTAGAAAGGTATTTGGTGTGGTATTGTTAGCTATTGCTGTTAAACTGTTTGCCCATAATATTAAAGCGTTGTTTGAACTCACTTAAATCTTTTACTGAAATGAAAATTTTAACCATAATAATCAGTGTCATTGCCTTAGGTCTTGCCATTTTTAATTTTACAAAAGTAAATTTTGATGCGCCTTTTGAAGGCGAAAGCATGATAGCTTTAATTACTATTCTAGCATCACTTTGTGTTATACTTATGATGTTTATTTTAAGGGTTTCCAAACGTATTGAACAAAAAGTAAAAGAACGCCGGTAATGTTTGATGCCTTAATTATTGGTGGAGGTGCCGCTGGTTTACAATGTGCTTTGGTATTGGGTTCAGCCCACGAAAAACCTTTTGCCAATAATAAACATATCGGTATTATAGTCCACCAAAAAACATCACATTTACAAACCGCCTTATTTAATAATGTACTGGGTTTAACTCCGGGAACTACTGGGGAATCTATTTTAAATAACGGTAAAATTCAATTAAAAACCTTATACCCACATGTTGAACAGATTGAGAATGAAAAGGTTTTAGCACTTTCTAAATCTGATGGTATTTTCAATATCAAAACCAACAAAAACACGCATCAAGCACGAATTTTGGTGGTAGCGGTGGGTTATACCAATTTAATGACCATAAAAGGTTTGGAAAAACATATAGAACCGCACCCAAGGGCAGCCATTGAAAAAGACCGCATTTGGTTAAAAAACACCAATCATCTCATTGAAGAAAACCTTTATGTTGCTGGTACTTTAGCGGGTTGGCGCAGTCAGTTTTCCATAGCTTCGGGAAGTGGCGCACAAGTTGCTACCGATATTTTAACGCTTTGGAATGATGGGAAACATGTGAAGGTGCATGATAAGGTTGAATAGGGGTTGGAAGAATTGGGATGCAAAATTTTGTTTCGCAAAGGCGCGAAGGCGTAAAGTTGTGCGATGATAAATACTTGTTCTAATTATTGGTAATGTACCCACTAATAAAACTCTCCTCCTTTTTTCAAGGAGGAGTGGATTTGGTTTCCCAGAAAGAAACCAAAGACGAGGTGGTTATATTTGAGTTTTACTTTTGTTGCTTATTCTGGACTTAATATGGATTCGTTGAGGTTTTAATGAGATTCATAAAAAAATTTCGCAAAGGCGAGGAAGCGCAAAGTTAAAAAATGTCAGTTCAAGTTATTTTTGTGTAGAAAAAAAGATTTATCAAGAATCGCTTTTTATAAGAACTACAACCAAAGTTGCCGTTGAATTTTAAAACTTAAAATTAAAATGAGTTCCAATTCATGGGATTCCCTCCTTCGAGGGAATGAAAAAATTACTTCCCCTTACTCAACGCAATAACCTCCTCAACCATAATATCGTGCTGGTTTAAAACCTCTTCCAAAGCGCCGTTTCCGTAAAGTTGGTCGGCTAAAGTGGCTTTTATATATTGCTTCACTTCATCGTGGTATGCCACAAATGTTATTTTAGATTCCGATCTTCTGTTCAAATAATCCTGAAATGCGTAAACCATGGCTTCACTTACTTCAAAAGCATCTACAAACTCCTGTCTTGAAATACCATCATAAAGCTTGCGGTCTTCATCCAACATTTCGAAAACAAAATATCCAATAAATCCACGACGCAGTAAATAGGTTAATGTTTCATTTTGCATGCCTTTATCAATGGGCACAAATACATCGGGGATAATGCCACCACCACCATATACAATTTTGCCTTTGGGCGTTCGGTATTTTAAGGAATCGGCAACCTTCATTTTATCAGGATCAATAAGTTCGCCGCTATCCATTCTTTCGGAATACTCGTCAAAATAATCTTTATGTCCTTTTTTGTAGGGGCGTTGAATGGATCGCCCTGTTGGGGTGTAGTACCTTGAAACCGTTAAGCGCACCGCACTTCCATCGCCCAAATCCATTTCGCGTTGCACCAAGCCTTTTCCGTAGGAGCGTCGCCCCACAATAGTTCCTTTATCGTTATCCTGTAAAGCACCTGCAACAATTTCGCTGGCCGAAGCCGAATTTTCGTTTATAAGAACAAACAGTTTGCCGTTTTCAAAATCGCCTTTACTGGTCGCATAGCTTTTTTCCACATTACCGCGCTTATTTTTAATAATCAAAATCAATTTGTCATCCTCTAAAAACTCATCTACAATTTGTTCCGCAATACCTAAAAAACCGCCTGGGTTGTCGCGCAAATCGAGCGCAATTTCGGTAGCACCCAAATCTAAAAGTTTGTCTAAACCTGTTTTGAATTCCCTATACGTACTTTCCGCAAACCGATTTATTTTAATATATCCCAATTTATCGGTCAACATATAAGCGGCATCCACACTTTTTAAGGGAATAGTGGAACGTTTTACAGTAAAATTGAGAAGCTTTGGCTCGCCTTTTCTAAATACTTTTAAATGGACTTTACTGCTTAAAGGGCCTTTTAGTTTTTTTAACAAATCGGTATCGTTAAGCCTATTACCAAAAAGCGTATCACCATCTGCCATAATAATGCGGTCGCCACCTTTAATACCAGCTTTGGCGCTGGGGCCACCTTCTAAAGCCCTAATGACCGCAATGGAATCCCGGTACGGATAAAAACTGACCCCAATGCCCACAAAATCGCCCTTCATGTTTTCGGCAACACTTTGCATTTCTTCTTTCGGGATGTAAACCGAATGGGGATCCAGATTTTCTAAAATACCGTTTACCGTAACATCTACAATGCTATCGGTATTTATATCGTCCACATAATCGTAATCAATGTAATCAATAAGCCTGTTAAGCTTATCTTTTTTGCTGTTTTTAGTAAATAATCTATCAGGCGAATCGCTAAAATTCAACTTCCCGCCAATAAAAATGCCCGCTGCAATGGCAACGCCTAAAATCAGGGGCAAATATTTCTTTTTATAGGGCATTATGCTTTTAAATCTTCAATTAATTTTAACTTGATTCCTGCTTTTTCCAAGAATTTCAATCCCGAATCGTCTTTGTAAGCCTCATGGTACACCACCTTTACAATACCTGCTTGATGGATTAACTTACTGCATTCCTTACAAGGCGACATGGTAATATAAAGGGTTGCACCTTTGCACGATTGGGTAGATGCCGCCACTTTTAAAATGGCATTCGCTTCGGCATGCAACACGTACCATTTGGTGTAGCCTTCATCATCTTCACAAAAATTTTCAAACCCCGATGGCGTGCCGTTGTATCCGTCCGAAATAATCATTCTATCCTTCACGATGAGCGCACCTACTTGCCTGCGCTTGCAATATGACAATTTCCCCCACTCTTGGGCAATCCGTAAATAGGCTTTATCGTATTTAAGCTGTTTTTTTTTATCTGGCATTAATTTTTTTTATAATTAGGGCGTTCCCCCTCATTTCATGTTTAAGTTTCAACCAACAAACTTATAGCAATTCGGGGTCGGGCTTTCCGCTATATCTTTTTAAAACGTCCTTGCAAGGACGAAGTACGAAGCAATCTGTTTAATTTTTCTTTAGCCAAACTAGTTACCCTTCCCGTTTTAAAAAGGATGTCGCTGCAATCCCTAACGCAAAACAATATAACGAATATACTTGGTTCGTATTTTAATTACAACGCAAGTTCGTTAAAGTTTTATGAAAGTTTGTAAAATAACACTACGTTTTGTTTGAAAACACCTTTGGCGTTTGCAACCACAAATCTACAGCAACCCAAATAACAGCGCACTTCCATAAACCATTGTTTATTTTATAAGTTCGTTCGCCTTATCGTACACCAAATGCGGTTCCCAACCACGGTATAAAAAGTAGTCCACAAACTTCTTTTTCTTTTTGTACTTATTGGGCTCTTTAAGTAAATTCGCTCTTTTTTCGGCTAAATCATTAAAATAGTCGATATACTCCACATCCGAAATCGTTGCAAGTGCCTGATTTATATTAACTTTGCCTATGTCCTTTTGCTTCATTTCAAAAGTCAATCGGCGTCGGCCCCAAGCCTTTATTCTGAACTTACCACTTACAAATGTTTTGGCAAAACGTTCTTCGTTTAGAAAATTATGCTGTAACAGATGTACCACAATTACATCTATCGCTTCGGGTATCATTCGCATATCCCTAAGCTTCTGCACAACTTCTTTATGGCAACGTTCTTGGTACGCACAATAATGCTCCAGTTTTTTGGTAGCTTCTTGTAGTGTATATGTTTTTTTGGTTTGCATGGCATGCCAAAAATAGCAATAGAAACAGTAACTAGATGTAAAAAAATATAAAAAACCAAATCTGCTTTAAAACGTAGGTATGGCATTAAAACCTAAAGGCATGGAAAAAAAATACTCTTATAAAATTACGCTCCTTTTTATTACGCTTTTTTGTGCTTTTAATTTTGGGTTTGGGCAAAGTATATTTAGTAATCCTATAACAGGAACAAATCCTAACACGAATAATCCTTATATAACTGGTCAAACTTTTAATCCTAATATTACAGTGTCTGGAATAGGTAGAGGCTCTGGAATTACTGGAACCAATGCAAATGATAGATATAATGCACAAAATTGGAACATACCCTCCTTTGACAATACCGATTACTTCGATTTTACTTTAACCCCAAATGCTGGTTATAAAATTGATTTTCTGAACTTTCAATATACATATAGAAGATCAGCCGGTGGCCCAACAAACATTGCAATAAGAAGTAGTATTGATACATTTAGTAATAATATAGTTTCATTTACGTCTGGAGCTCCTACGACAGATATTCCAGCATCCCTTGATTTATCTGCCCTCGCATATCAAAATATTACGTCTACTATAACTTTTAGAATTTATGGTTGGGGAGCAAGTGCTGGTACCGGAACTTTTAGTATTAATGATTTTACTTTTAATGGTTTTGTTTCCCCACTACCTCCATGTTTAACTTCAGTAACTTGGAATGGAACAACTTGGAGTGGCACACCTAGTTTAACAACTGCTGCTACTTTGCTTGTTGATTATGACACTGCTAATTTCGGCAGTTTTAGTGTTTGTCGTTTAACAGTTAATTATGGTGCTTCTTTAAATATTGCAGATTACACATTTGTTGAGGTTGAAAATGAATTAACTGTTGATTCTGGAAGCACTATAAATGTACAACCCTACGGTTCTTTTGTACAAAACAACGATGGTTCCATAAACAGTATTTCTGGTGATATTTTTGTGGACAAAATAACAGCTCCTATGGATGCGTGGTATGAATACACCTATTGGAGTTCGCCAGTTGTGGGAGCTACTATAGAGGTTGCTTTAGATCGTTCTCCAACGGATAGACGTTTTAAATATAATGGACAAAACTTTTTAGATAGATGCGCAGAAACATCCAACAACAATATTTTAGTATGTGATGATGGTTTTGGAAACACCCTTCAAGACGACATTGATGATGATAACAACGATTGGCAATGGATTGCTGGTAACACCATAATGCAACCAGGCATTGGTTATGCAACAACGCTTACAGATTTTGCATATAATACCGCTCCAGCAGAACCTAATGGTAAAACATTTAGATTTACTTTTGAAGGCCCTTTTAATAATGGGAAATATGAAGTTCCTATTTACAGAAATGATTTTGAAACAAATGATTATAATTGGAATTTTATAGGAAACCCATATCCTTCAGCAATTAGTGCCGATTTGTTTTTAGCGGCAAATAGTGGCATTGGTAGGGATGTAGAAGGTACTGCGTATGATGGAACTGATTATATAGATGGTGCCATCTTTTTATGGTCTCAAAAATCACCACCATTAAGTACAGCCAATGGTAATCAAGCCTTAAATTTTACTAATGACGATTATGCTATTATTAATGCGGTAGACCAAATTGCTGGAGGCGATGGGTTAAAACCCACTAGATATATTCCTTCCGGTCAAGGTTTTTTTGTGTCCATGTCTAATGGAGCTATATCCGTTTCAACGACTATCAATGCTGACAATCAAAGTATTGCACAAGGAACTGTTCTGTTCAATAACTCAATGCGAGTTTTAAACAATGGAACAGATAACAATAATGGACAGTTCTTTAAAAATGTCAATTCAAAAAAGAAAACAGCACCTGTAGCCAATAAACTATGGCTCAATTTAACCTCTGATAACGGGGTGTTCAATCAAATTCTGGTAGGCTATGTAAATGGTGCCACCAATGGAGATGATGGCATTGGTTATGATACTAACAAATATCCATCAAAAGGAGCAGCCCTATATTCAACCATAGAAGGTTCCAGCAAAAAATTTGCTATTCAAGGTAAAGCAGCAAACAGCATCCATCCAGATGAAATCATTAAACTTGGTTTTAAAACAACTATAAATGTGGCAACCTTGTACACCTTATCCATTGATCAATTACAAGGCGACTTTTTAACAGGCAACACCGTCTATTTAATAGACCACTTACTTAATAAAGTGCATGATTTGTCGGCTACCAATTACACGTTTACATCTGCTGTGGGCGAGTTTAACGACCGTTTTGAAATCGGGTTTAATGCACAAGCGTTATCTACCAATGATACGCTTTTAATCACTAACAGTCTTAAAATTGTAGAGCTTCAAGACGATTATGTGCAATTTAGTACCACGAATCAATTAAGCATTAAAGCGGTTTATATTTACGATTTATTGGGCAGACAACTGTACAGTTTTAAAGGCGAAAGCAAAACGGAAGTTTATAGGCTTTCCCATTTAAAAAACAGTATTTATCTAGCTAAAGTAGAATTATCCAACGGTACCATAGTAACTAAAAAAACGGTAAAAAAGTAACGTCTTTACGAGCTTTTTCATTAGAAAAAAAGCGAAGCAATCTTTTAAATTGAAACCAAATTAAAAAAAGCTCAATGTTTTACAGATTGCTTCTCCCGATAGTTATCGGGACGTTCCTCCTTCGCAATAACGGAAAACGATAAACAGATTGCTTTCTTTAAAAATATAGAGAGACTGTTTATTTAATCTTTAACTTTCCATATTATTATTTATAGTGTAATCCCTTGTTTTTTAAACATATAACAACAGGTTTCTATAAAATTTACTCTCTTTTACCAAATAGGACATGCCTCAAATTCAAAATCAAGCGTCTAGAGTCCTACAAACACCACTTTTCCCTTAATCGGTCATTCAACAAAAATATATACCATTAGGCAAGTTTTTTAGAATTAAACCCAAACATCCATGTATATTTGTTAAGTATTTGATAATCAGTTTTTTGAAATACATAAAATATAGATAAACTGTAAAGCATTGCAAAAAACATGGGTAAATAGAGACGCCATGTAAAAAACGTCGATAAAAGAGTATTAATTAAAATAATAACAATATGAAAGATTTTACACGAAAGTTCAAATTATTTATGAAAGAGTTAAAAGAGCAAGCAGTTGCTGCATCTTACGCAATACATAGATAATAAATTGAAAAAGGTTTCACCGCACCTAAAGCAGTGAAAAAGTAACATGCTTACTTGAAAATATTAAGGCGTCCTCTTTTAAAGTGGTCGCCTTTTTTTATGAACACATCTTGACTTTTTGTTTTTAACCGAAAATGAGTTGATCCCGAAGCGGGAGTTCAGATGGGACTATTTTTGAAATACATAGCATCGCTACGCATAAGAAAATGGACGAAATATGGGCGAATTTCAGCCATTCCTGCCTGCAGGTGTAATTCGCACGTCATCATTGGTATTTGCGACCAATTTTCGGTCATGCTCATTCCATGTGTGTATGTTATTTAGTTAGTGTCTGATAAAAATGCTGGATTAGAAGCGTAAACCATACATATTTAGTGTTTACGGTTTGTTCGTTATCAAGACCTCACAGGATTTTAACACAGTATCTGTGAGGTCTTGGTTATCCTTAAAGTTACGAGTAATTTATTTTGTTATGTACTTAGTTTAAACGCCAAGATTAAGACAACATCATTTTTGCCTTTTTAACACCAGCAACCAAAACGTCTATTTCTGCTTTTGTATTGTAAAAAGCAAAAGAGGCTCGAACCGTTCCTGGAATTTTATAATAATCCATAATAGGTTGCGCACAATGGTGACCGGTACGTACTGCAATACCCAATTTATCCAGAATAGTACCAACATCATACGGATGAATATCTTTTAAATTAAATGAAATAACCGAAGTTTTATGTTTTGAAGTACCATAAATTTTCAAGTCTTCTATTTCTAAAAGCTTTTCTGTGGCGTATTCCAAAAGTCCGTTTTCATATTTGGCAATCGCCTCGAAACCAATAGCGTTCATATAATCGATGGCTGCACCAAAAGCGATACCGCCACAGATGTTTGGGGTGCCTGCTTCAAACTTATGGGGCAAATCGGCATAGGTGGTTTTCTCGAAAGTCACTTCGGCAATCATTTCTCCACCACCTTGGTAAGGAGGGAGTTTTTTTAACCAGCTTTCTTTGCCGTAAAGCATGCCTTCGCCTGTGGGCCCGCACATTTTGTGGGCTGAAGCGACGTAAAAATCGACATCCAATGCTTGAACATTGGGTTTAATATGTGGGCAAGATTGTGCGCCATCAACTAAAACGGCGGCACCCACTTGGTGTGCTTTATCTATAATATGTTCAATTGGGTTTATGGTTCCCAACGCATTTGAAATATGATTTACAAACACTAATTTTGTATTTTTTGATAACAATTTATCAAATTCCGCCATTACCAATTCGCCTTCTTGGTTCATGGGAATGACTTTTAAAATAGCTTCGGTGCGTTCGCATAACATTTGCCAAGGCACAATATTGCTATGGTGCTCTAAAGCTGAAACAATGATTTCATCGCCTTTTTTTAATAGGGATGAAAAACCGTTCGCCACTAAATTAATGCCATGGGTTGTACCCGAAGTAAATATAATTTCGTGTGCAAATTTGGCGCTGAAATGGGTTTGTATTTTGTTTCGCGCTTGTTCGTATTTGTCGGTAGCTTCCTGACTTAAAGTATGCACACCACGATGGATGTTGGCGTTGTAATTTGAATAATAATCTACAATTACATCGATAACCTGTTGTGGGGTTTGTGAGGTGGCGGCATTATCAAAATACACCAAAGGTTTGCCATTTACTTTGCGAGAAAGTATGGGGAAGTCTTTTCGGATGGTTTCTACGTTGAACATGTTATAATTTTAGCTTTTTTTTGATGTTGTCTGCTGTTGCATTATTCATCATCGTCTTCTTTCTCGTATCCTTCATAATAATAGGATTGCTCTATGCCCTTAAAAATAATGTCTCGGTTGTTTATGTCATCGGTTAAATTGGCTGAAAGCAATACTCTTAGTTCCAAATCGTTAACGGGGCTTCTTTCCATGGCCTGCAAGTATCCTGTTTTATCTACGAACTGCCAGTTTACCATTTTTTTTAATTTTGTTTTCAATAGCATATCCAGCCATATCCGCATCGTTCTTCCGTTGCCCTCCATAAAAGGGTGGGCAATATTCATTTCTACATATTTGGCAATGATTTCCTCAAAAGTATTTTCGGGCATTTCTTCAATTTTCGCCAAAACTTCGTTTAGGTACAAAGCGTTTGCAAACCTAAAACCGCCTTTTGATATGTTTTTTATGCGTATATGTCCTGAAAAATCATACAATTTGTTAAACAGATAGCTATGTATTTGTTGCAAACCTTTGGTGGTGCCAATTTCAATTTTGTTAATAGCGCCTGTTTCAAACAAGCGATACGCATTTTCCAAACTTTTTTTGTCTATGTTTTTCATCTAAAAAAAATATAGCGGATAGTAGGCATTATCTAAATACGTCCATGGTTTGCCATTTACTTTGCGAGAAAGTATGGGGAAGTCTTTTCGGATGGTTTCTACGTTGAACATGTTATAATTTTAGCTTTTCGGGGTTCTGTCTGCTGCCCCAAACGGTAAGAATAAATAATTTTTCACTTGATACTTCATGTATTTATATTATTTATTTTTTATCGGTTACATGGTTCTTCCACATAATCATTCTCTTAATATCAAGAGTTAGTTATGGAAGTTTCATAAAAAATGAAATGGTCTTTAACAGTTTTTAATCAAATGTTTTTGTTTGAAGTTGGTCTTCCTATTGCTGGGTATTTTGAAATTATTTTAACGGACGCCCCAAAAAAGAATATTGAGTTTAATACTATATGATTTCTTTGATTCCAATAGTCAAAAATATCTTTTCTGTCTTGTTGTACTTTGGCAGACCAAATTATTTCTTTAACCATTTTTGAATGTCTTCGCTTGCTTCTTTATCTGTTAAATACCTTCCATTTTTAATATCTTCTCTACCTTTGGCGATGGCATTTTGTTCCTCTTCATTAAGTTGATACACATCATTTTCAGAACTTTCTTCTAAACTTAACAGTAGATTAATTTCTTCCAACAGCGCATTGCTTTTTGTTGTTTGAATTTTATCTATCAATTTCTTTTTTAATATTGCAATATCCATTTTCGCCAATTTTAACACTAAGATAATCTTTTTTTGTTGAATGCTAATGCATTCTAAAATGCCCTAGCCCCGATAGTAGCGGCATCCTTTTTTGCCATTAAAAGCAAAAAAGATATAGCGGATAGCGGGAAATGGCTTCAAATAAAAATTTTAGTCATTATCATGGGATTCTTGCCTGCGCAGGAATTATAAATCAAACCCCAAATTAACACCCAATTTGTTGGCGATAATTTTAGTAATGCGCTGTTTTATTTCCGGGATTTTAACCGAACTTAACACGTTATTACTAAAAGCGTACATTAAAAGTGCCTTGGCCTCTTTTTCTGGAATACCGCGCGAACGCATGTAAAACATGGCACTTTCGTCTAACTGCCCAATGGTGCAACCGTGGGAACATTTTACATCGTCGGCAAAAATTTCCAGTTGCGGTTTGGTGTTTATGGTGGCCTTATCGCTTATTAATATGTTGTTATTTGCTTGAAAGGCGTTGGTTTTTTGTGCTTCTTTGTTAACGATGATTTTACCGTTAAAAACGCCTGTTGAGTTTTCGCCAAAAATGCCTTTGTAATCTTGATGGCTTTCGCAATTTGGCTCGATATGGTGAACCAACGTGTTGTGGTCCACATGTTGATTATTACCAATAATGGTAATACCCTTGAGCGTAGATTCAATACGCTCGCCCGTTTGAAAGAAATTCAAATTGTTGCGCACTAATTTACCGCCAAACGCAAAAGTATGTACCGAAGCAACGCTTTCTTGCTTTTGTTTTATAAAGGTGTTATCTATAAGCGTGGCGTTTAAATGGTCGTTTTGGATTTTGTAATAATCGACAATGGCGCGTTTGTTGGTAAATACCTCGGTAACGCTATTTGTTAAAACAGGGTTATCGGTTAAACTTTGGTGGCGTTCGATGATCTGCACATGCGAGTTCTCATCCACCACAATTAAATTTCGGGGTTGCAACATGGTTGCCGCTTCGTTACCCGTTGAAAAAAACAGGATTTGAATGGGCTTTTGTACCAATTTGTTTTTTGGGATATGAATATAGGCGCCTTCGCTAGAAAACGCTGTGTTTAATGAAGGCAAGCTATCTTTTGTGGCTGTTTTATTAAAGTAGTTTTCAATGATCAATCGGTATTTGGGTTTTGTCAATGCCGAAGACATTAAGCAAATATCCATACCATCATGTGTGGTTTGCGATAGGTGCGACGAATATTTCCCGTCGATAAACACAATTTTATAAGTATCAATATCGTGAATGAAATATTTTTTTACTTCATTATATTCGATGCTATTTTCCTGATTGGGAAAAACACTGTAATCTTCCTTTAAAACACTGTTTAAAGAGGTGTATTTCCAAGCCTCTTCCTTTTTGGTGGGGAAGCCTTTTTCCTCAAATATTTTGATAGCTTCGTTTCTAACGTTATGAATATACGTGTCTGTATCGACTTCGTTCTCGAATGCTAAGAAGGATGCTGTTAATTTTTCTTTTAAATCCATGTTTTTTAGTTTTCAGTCACAGTCTCAGTTTTCAGTAAGTGAATAGTGAGAAATAAACTGTTTTACTTTTTTTTAACTTTTGAGTATTCAGATTTGAGTAAGCAACTGCAAACTGCGACTGAATACAGCAAACTGGCACTATGCGCCTACCTCTTCCTTAATCCAGTCGTATCCTTTTTCTTCAAGTTCGTGGGCCAATTCTTTACCGCCTGATTTTACAATGCGCCCATTGTGCAAAACATGTACAAAATCGGGGATAATATGATCCAGCAAACGTTGGTAATGGGTAATTACGATAACTGCGTTGTCTTTACTTTTTAGCTTGTTAACACCATTAGCAACAATACGAAGTGCATCGATATCCAATCCAGAATCGGTTTCGTCAAGAATGGCCAATTTAGGCTCTAGCATCGCCATTTGGAAAATCTCGTTACGTTTCTTTTCGCCACCCGAAAACCCTTCATTTATAGAACGGGATAAAAATTTTCTGTCAATTTCCAATAGTTCCGATTTTTCACGGATTAATTTCAACATGTCTTTGGCGGGCATATCTTCCAAACCTTTTGCTTTGCGGGTTTCGTTGATGGCCGTTTTCATAAAGTTTGTTACTGAAACCCCAGGAATTTCAACAGGATATTGAAATGACAGGAAAATGCCTTTGTGCGCGCGTTCTTCGGCAGCTAATCCGTCGATGTCTTCATTATCAAATAAAATATTTCCTTTGGTAACTTCATATTCTTCTTTTCCAGCAATAACTGAAGCCAAGGTGCTTTTTCCAGAACCATTGGGGCCCATAATGGCATGGACTTCTCCTGCCTTTACTTCTAAATTTATGCCTCTTAAAATGGCTTTATCTTCAACACTTGCGTGTAAATTTTCAATTTTTAACATTTTTTTAATTCAAGGTTTAAAGTTCAAGATTCAAAGTTGGGAATCTTTCTTTTTTTAATTTTATTTTATCCTACACTTCCTTCTAAACTAATTTCCAATAGTTTTTGTGCTTCTACCGCAAACTCCATAGGAAGTTTATTTAATACCTCTTTACTAAACCCGTTTACAATAAGGGCGATGGCTTTTTCGGTATCAATGCCACGTTGGTTGCAATAGAAAATTTGGTCTTCGCCAATTTTGCTGGTGGTGGCCTCGTGTTCTATTTTTGCCGTTTTATTTTTTGCTTCTATATAAGGAAATGTGTGCGCACCACAGTCATTGCCCATTAGTAAACTATCGCATTGTGAAAAGTTACGGGCGTTATCGGCATTAGGACTGATTTTAACCAATCCACGGTAGCTGTTTTGTGATTTTCCAGCAGAAATTCCTTTTGAAATGATGGTCGATTTGGTGTTTTTGCCCAAATGGATCATTTTCGTCCCCGTATCGGCTTGCTGAAAATTATTAGTAACTGCTATGGAGTAAAATTCACCAACCGAATTATCGCCTTTTAGTACGCAAGACGGGTATTTCCAAGTAATGGCACTACCGGTTTCAACCTGTGTCCAAGAGATTTTAGCGTTCTTTTCGCATAAACCACGTTTGGTAACAAAATTATAAACACCACCTTTGCCTTCTGCATTTCCTGGGTACCAGTTTTGAACGGTTGAATATTTTATTTCGGCATCGTCTAAAGCAATGAGCTCTACAACAGCTGCGTGTAATTGATTTTCATCACGACTTGGTGCCGTGCAACCTTCCAGGTAACTTACATAACTGCCTTCATCGGCAATGACAAGAGTTCTTTCAAACTGCCCCGTTCCTGCTTGATTGATTCTGAAATACGTTGAAAGTTCCATGGGGCAACGCACCCCTTTTGGAATGTAACAAAAGCTGCCATCACTAAAAACAGCGGAATTTAATGCAGCATAAAAGTTGTCTTTTTGAGGCACTACCGTACCAATGTATTTTTTTACTAAATCGGGATGTTCTCTTAAAGCTTCAGAAATAGAGCAGAATATAATGCCTTTTTCACCCAACGTTTTTTTGAATGTTGTGGCCACCGAAACCGAATCAACCACTACATCCATAGCAACGTTGGAGAGTTTTTTTTGTTCGTCTATGGAAATACCAAGCTTTGCGAATGTTGCCAGCAACTCAGGGTCCACTTCATCCAAACTATCATATTTAGGTTTGCTATTGGGCGCCGAATAGTATGAAATGGCTTGAAAATCCGGTTTTGTATAATGTACATTTGCCCATTCAGGCTCGGTCATTTTTTCCCAAGCACGAAAGGCTTCCAATCGCCATTCGGTCATCCATTCCGGTTCTTCCTTTTTAAGTGAAATAGCACGAACAATATCTTCATTTAAACCAATAGGAAACGTGTCGGAAGCTATATCCGTATAAAATCCGTATTCGTATTCCTTGGTTTTAAGCTCTTCCCTTAAATCGTCTTCTGTATACTTCATAATTCAAAGTTCTTTATTCAAAATTCAAAGTTGTAAGTATCGTTTAATTATTATACTTACTTCCTTTGAAATCACTTTTTTGTAAATAACCCATAAAAGATCCAATCATCTTGCTTAACGTTAGTGTTTGTTCTTTAAGCTTTTCAAATTCTTCTTTTGTTGCATAATTTCTATCAAACACTCTATACGACTGTGATCGTGTTTCGCCACATGAAGCTTTAGCTATTGATAAAAACTGTATAAATTCTTTATTTCCATTACGTTCAAATCCTTCGGCTACATTATCCATAACAGAACCAGATGAACCGTCTATTTGACTGTATAATTTGTAATCTGTTCTTAAATCGGTTTTCAAAGCCAAATTATTAATATCATCGCATAATACTCTTGATAGTTTCCAAATTTTTAAACCTTCAAACTGTTTTATCGACGCCACAACCTTGAATTTAGAATTTTGAATCTTGAATCATTTTATAGCGAAAATGATTCGCCACAACCACAAGTTCTATTTGCGTTCGGATTATTGAACACAAAACCGGTGCCGTTCAAGCCTCCGGAATATTCCAAAGTAGTGCCAACCAAGTACAGGAAACTTTTTTTGTCAACTATAATTTTCACATCATTATCAACAAAAACTTTATCGCCTTCTTGGTTTTCTTTATCAAACTTTAAGTCGTAAGATAACCCAGAACAACCGCCACTTTTAACGCCTACACGCACAAAGTCGGTAATAGGGTTAAAACCGTCATCCTGCATAAGTTCGATAACTTTTTTCTTAGCTGTTTCAGAAACTTTTATCATAGTTGGCCCATCCTAACCATCCCAAAGGGAAGGAACTCAAAACTGGGGAAATTTTGAATATTCGATTATTAATTTTTTTCTCGTTTAATAAGAAAGTCTCATCAAAATTTAGACTATTTTTATTAAGACGGTTTCTAAATAAGATACAAATATACAATATAAGTCATGGAATTCCATACAACCTAACATTATATTAGCATATAGTTTTATAGGTTTTTCTTATTGATTGAAAAAGATAATACTTTCTTACCGATTTACGGTTTTAACTTCGATAATTTGAGTTTTTATTACAGAACTCATTTAAAGTTTTTCAATTGGCTAAAAAATCATCCTTTTGCACCCATTTTTTACCTTTTTGTAGTTCCGTAGCGATGCTATGCAATGAACTCATCTTGACTTTTTCTATTTTCTAAAAAAAGGATAAGTACATGACAAAAATTGAAAAATAAATGTTATATAACTAATTGTCATCAGTTTAATAATCTCATGTGTTCCAGACCTGTCAGGTTTTAAAAACCTGACAGGTCTCAATTTCAGTGGGATTAGTACCATTTACAGAAGGTCAATCTAATTTTTTGTCATGTACTTAAAAAAAAAGGCTAAAATTCGTTCATATTGCGTTACCTTTTTTATGCGTAGCGGTGCTATGCCTTTCAAAAAGTGCCTCATCTGGACAGATTTTATCTCGTTTTCGGTTAAAAACAAAAAGTCAAGATGAGTTCCATTAAAAAAAGCCTTCAACTGGTCATAAAATGATTAATTTTCGCTTCAATCCAAAAAGTTTAAATAAGTTCACTTAAAGGGTACGCGTTTATATAAATAAGCTTCCTATTTTTGCAATATGATAGAAGATAAAAACCAACAGCGTACTCAATTAAGTGATTTGGGGGAATTTGGACTTATTGACCATTTATCCAAAAATTTCAAGATCAACCATAAATCGACCCTTAAAGGTATTGGTGATGATGCGGCAGTTTTAGAGTTTAACAATAAGAAAATAGTGGTCAGTACCGATTTATTGGTGGAAGGTGTGCACTTCGATTTAAGTTATGTGCCCTTAAAACACTTGGGATATAAAGCGGTTATAGTTAATTTATCGGATGTGTATGCTATGAACGCTGTTCCCACCCAAATTACTGTTTCCATTGCGGTGTCGAATCGATTTCCTTTGGAAGCCCTTGAAGAATTATATGCAGGCGTTGAAACTGCTGCCAATTTATATAATATAGATGTGGTGGGTGGCGATACCACTTCTTCTACAACAGGACTGCTAATTTCGGTTACGGCTATTGGCGAAGTTGAGCAAGAAGTTTACCGGTCTGGTGCCAAACCCAGCGATTTATTAGTCGTTTCTGGCGATTTGGGAGGGGCCTATATGGGGCTTCAGGTATTAGAACGTGAAAAAGCAGTGCATAAAGTAAACCCGAACAGTCAACCAGATTTAGCACCGTACACTTATATTATAGAGCGCCAATTAAAACCAGAAGCTAGAAAAGATATTATTAAATTATTGAAAGATTTGGATGTGACACCGACTTCCATGATCGATATAAGTGATGGTTTGTCATCAGAAATCATGCATTTATGTAAACATAGTGATGTAGGGTGCGATTTATATGAAGATAAAATACCGTTAGATCCCCAAGTAATTTCTACCTGTGAGGAATTTAATATGGATAGCACCACAGTGGCTTTAAATGGCGGTGAAGATTATGAGCTTTTGTTCACCATTTCCCAAGCCGATTTCCCAAAAATAAAAGCGAATCCTAATTTTAGTGTGATTGGTTTTATGAAAGAAGCGACCGATGGGATGCATTTGGTAACCAGAGGTGAATCAAGAATACCAATTAAGGCACAAGGATGGAAAAATTTTAATGCCTAAACACTAAAAGTTTACCTATATTGAACTGCTTATTGGATTTAGTGATGCGCTTATTATGGACGCGTTCCAAAACATCGTTTATTTCCTTGAATTTTGGGGTTAATTCAATCAAGTTTCCGTTTCCGCCGGTAGTGAGCTGTTTTTTGCAGTTATTGCACGCATATTCCTTGACATGATAGGTAACATGTCGTGTTACTTTATAATCATGACCAAAGATCAGGCAATGAAAGTTTTTCATTTAATGTCTTGTAATTATTAATTAATTCTTTAGAGACTATTAAACTATAAAAAACATTTCAGAGTTATTAACAATTTGTTAATAAATCGACGAAAGGATTGCTTTTTCCTTTGAACGTTCCATCCTTGTGTGGTGTATATGCTCTAAGATGGCATTTATTTCCTTGAATTTAGGGGTTAATTCTATTAAGCTTCCATTGCTGTTTGTGGTTAACTGCCGTTTGCAATGGCAGCAGGTGTACTCTTTTACATGGTAGGTAACTTTTTTAGTTACTTGATAATCATGCCCAAAAAGAGTGCAGTACATTTTAGGGATTGCAGTAGGTTTTTTGTTGGTGGTTTTCATGGATAATGGCTTTTAAGTTTATAAATATAGATAAAAAAAATAAATAAAACGATAAAAAGCTATATAAAATCGATGAAATACATTATTTGTAATAAAAATTCTTTGTTGTTTTCAATATGGCTCATGTGCCCATCTTGAAATTCCACTACTTTAATATCCCGTTTTTTAGTTTGGCCAATTAATGAATTGTAATCGAGTGCGGGGTCTCTTTTACTAATGATCATCATTTTTTTGAAACCTGAATATTCAAGAACCTGTTCCCTGTTTTTTCTAATTTTCATGCCCTCAAGCGCGGCAATGACACCTTGCAAAGGAGTTTCTAAAGCGCTGTTAATAACTTCTTTGACCCTATCGGCGAAAACAATCCTGTTTTTTGGTCTGAATAAATTGTTTATCGCAATTCTAACAAAGGTTTTATAATTCTGTTTTACTGCAATAATCGCTCGGTCCCTATTTTGTTTTTTCTCATCGGTATCAGCCAGTGCGGTAGAATTCATTAAACACAGACCTTTTAATGCACTTGGGTTATTTTCCGCGAAAGCGAGCGCCACATAACCACCCATGGAGTGCCCAATAAAAATAGCGTGCTTTATTTTTAAATGATTAAGCACCGCTTCAACGGTTTCTGCCATAAGTTCCATGGTATGAACATAGCCTAAGCATGGTGTTTTTCCGTGTCCCAGTAAATCGATGCAAATCACTCTGTTTTTATTGGATAACTGAGGAATGAATGCATCCCACATGGTAGAATTCTCTAAAAAACCATGCAGCAAAACCACAGGGTTTCCTTTGCCTTGGTCGGTGTAAAAAATGTTGATGTCCTTAAAAAGTAGTGTCATTTTTAATTAGAATAGTGTTATGTCAATTACATCTTTGCTTTTTTTCTTTGTGTAGCTTTGTGTTTTCTCTGTGTATCTTAGTGTCATAGTTATTTCACAGAATCACACAAAAAAATACTAAGGGTACACAAAGTTATTTTGAAAACAAATCTAAATACTCTAGGCTTTTACCTTTTTGATAGCTGTAAATGCCTTGTCAACAAATTCATCTTCAACTAAAATAGTAAACTCGTTAGTGGTTGAAATGACTTCATAAAGCACAATGCCCTCCCAAGCCAAACGCTTAAAAAATTGATAATATAACCCCGCAATTTTAGAATTGTCCTGTGGCAGATTAACACTAATGGCAGAAAGGCCGTCTTGTATGGCAATAAAGCTTTCGCTTTTTAAATTCTCTTTTATAAAGTCGTTTAAACTGCTTGAAATGATAATATTGCTTTCGTGAATGCCTCTGGTAAACGTGTAAAATAATTTAGACTCCTGATTGATGCGTTCTAATATTTTGGCATGATTATCAATAATGGTGTCCGAGTTTTTTATCGTGAAATCGGTTAGGTTTGAGCGCACGGTTATATCACCCAAATTCTGCATAAACTTTTTCATTTTTACAGAATTGGACAATGCGGGTGGCGGATTGTACCGCCTTAAAGCCATCATGATAGCTCCAGGTTTCACGTCTTTTTTTAGCATTTTGCTTATGGGCTCAGTAAGCTCAATGGCCAAAGCACTGAAATTTATGATGTTTCTGGAAAGTGCTTCTTCTAGGTATGGTTGTGTGATCAATAGGTCTTCAACACAGTTTGATACAGTTTTCATGTGTTTTATTTATTGTTTTTTATCGATAGCTATCGGGAGTCACATGGTTCTTCCTTATAATCATTGCTTTGGGTATCAAAAACTCGTTATGGAAGTTTTATGTTAACTATTTAACAATATGTGCAAAAATAAACATATTTTTTAATAAATATCTTTTTTAAGCAAAGGAGTTATACTTTCGTGCTTTGAATTGAGGATAATGAATCTGGTTTGGAAATTTTATGTGTTTAAGAAAATGGAATCAAACCGATTTTATAGGGATAAAAGCAATAAGCATAACTTATGAAAGTATTAAAATTTGGTGGAACTTCGGTTGGATCGGTTGAAAATATATGGAATGTTAAGAATATAATAAACGACGGCGAAAAAAAGGTGGTTGTTTTGTCGGCTATGTCTGGCACAACAAACCAGTTGGTGGCTATAGCAAAACACATTGCCGATGATGAAACTAATGAAGCTACCGAAAAAATAAATAAGCTTCATGAAACGTATTTTAAGGTCATAGATAATTTGTTTCAGGACGCTGCATTGAATAAGGATGTAAAAACATACGTTTCCAGCATTTTTAATGTGTTGGTGGAGTCCACTTATAAGCCTTTTTCAATGGATTTGGAAAATGAAATTGTTGCACAGGGCGAGTTGCTTTCCACCTATATGGTGAACAGTTATTTGAAACAAGAAGGTATCAGTTCAGCTTTATTGCCTGCGTTGGATTTTATGAAGATTGATGCCGATAAAGATCCGGATATCAATTATATAAAAACGCATTTTAAAGCAACTTTTGAGAAGGCTGAGGATTCAGAAATTTATATTACACAAGGTTTTATTTGTTTAGATGATAAAGGAAGTATTTCGAATCTTCAACGTGGTGGAAGCGATTACACAGCAACAATTATTGGGGCTGCTATAAATGCTGAAGAAGTACAAATTTGGACAGACATTGATGGGATGCATAACAACGACCCAAGATATGTTGAAAACACCAGGCCAATTTCAAATCTATCATTTGATGAGGCAGCGGAATTAGCATACTTCGGGGCAAAAATATTGCATCCGCAAACGGTAACACCTGTAAGAGCGCTCAATATTCCGGTACGATTAAAAAACACGATGAACCCAGAAGCTTTTGGAACGTTAATAAATAACGATCATTCTGAAAATGGGGTTAAAGCCATGGCCGCTAAAGATGGTATCACTGCCATTAAAATAAAATCAGGCAGGATGCTGCAAGCACATGGATTCTTGAAAAAAGTATTCGAGATTTTTGAAGCCTACGAAACGTCCATCGATATGATTACAACATCTGAAGTAGCTGTTTCATTAACTATTGATGACGATAGAAACTTGGATAAAATTTTAGCTGAATTAGAAAAATTCGCAACTATTGAAGTGGATAAAAACCAAAGTATTATTTGTTTGGTGGGCCATTCGGTTGTGAATCATTCCGAAACATATAAGTTATTCCAAATATTACAGGATGTAAAAATTAGAATGATTTCCTATGGAGGAAGCAACAACAATATTTCACTGTTGGTGGACACCAAAAATAAGATTAATACGCTGCAAAAACTAAACGATTATTTATTTGAATTAGTCACTCTGTAAATTGCAAAATTTTAGTAATGCTAGCAAAAAGGGTCGTTGAAAAACGGCCCTTTATTATTTCATGAATTCATAATCTCTTCAATTTCTTCAGCTTCAATAGGAATATTACGCATTAAATTAAATGGCTCGCCCGATTTTTGGATAACCACATCATCCTCCAATCGAATACCAAAACCTTCCTCTGGGATATAAATACCAGGCTCAACGGTAAACACCATATTGGCTTGCATAGGTTCGGTTAAAATACCATAATCATGTGTGTCCAATCCCATGTGGTGACTGGTACCGTGCATAAAATACTTTTTGTATGCTGGCCATTCCGGGTTTTCGTTTTGCAAATCGGCTTTATCCAAAAGTTTTAAATCCAGTAATTCCGAAGTCATTAGTTTCCCAACTTCAACATGGTAAGCAGCCCAATCAGTTCCTGGCACCAACATTTTTGTGGCGTTGTTTTTTACACGGTTCACGGCGCTGTAAACTGCTTTTTGTCGTTTTGTAAATGTGCCCGAAACGGGAATGGTGCGCGTCATATCACTAGAATAATTGGCATATTCGGCACCAACATCCAATAAAATTAAATCGCCCGCTTTACATTGTTTGTTGTTTTCTACATAGTGCAAAACGTTGGCATTGTTGCCCGAGGCCACTATGGGGGTGTAAGCAAATTTTTTAGAACGATTTCTTAAAAATTCGTGCATAAACTCCGCTTCAATTTCGTATTCCCAAACATTGGGCTTCACAAAATTTAAAATGCGCCGAAAGCCTTTTTCGGTAATATTACAAGCTTGTTGGATTAAATCGATTTCAATCGGGTCTTTTACAGAACGAAGGCGTTGTAAAATAGGATTGCTTTTGGCCACAGCGTGCGCTGGGTATTTTTCTTTCAACCATTTCGTAAAGCGGTCCTCTCGCGTTTCAGTTTCGGTGTTAGATCTATAATGTTCGTTGGTGTTTATATAAACCGTGTCGCACTGTGTCATGATTTCAAACATGATTTTTTCCATCTCCTGAAGCCAATACACCGTTTTTATGCCACTGGTTTCAAAAGCGGCTTCTTTGGTTAATTTTTCGCCTTCCCAAACAGCGATGTGTGCGTTGGTTTCTTTTAAAAACAATATTTCCCGATGTTTTTCTTTTGGGCTGTCGGGAAACAAAACCAAAATGCTTTCTTCTTGGTCCACGCCGCTTAAATAAAAAATGTCCCGATGCTGTTCAAAAGGCATGGTGCTATCGGCGCTTATGGGATAAATATCGTTGGAATTAAATACAGCCAAACTATTGGGCTTCATTTTAGAAGTGAAGTTTTTTCTGTTTGTTGTAAAAAGTGAAGGGTTAATAGGTAAATATTTCATGTTTTTATATTTATTGTTTTTTATCCCGATAGCTATCGGGGCTGTTCGCTATTAATCATTTCGTTGGGTGATAATGCTTTTAACATGCTCGTTTCATGTTTCAATTAGAATTGTTAATCTGTAATTTACTGTAAATCAATTTTATGTATGATAAATAATTGGCAGACTTTTATATGTTATAAAAATATTAAGCCTGCTAAAAGTAGCAAAACTAAATAAATCTTGTGGAAAAAAATTGGTATATTTGATACTTCACCGTTTTGAAATTGTGGAAAAAAATAGAATGTTATGAAAAATATTATACTTCGGGTTACAATCATTTTATTGCTGTTAGTGTTGGGTTTGCCTAACCTGAACGCGCAAATGTTACTTAAAGAGGCTTCTTTAGAAAAACAAATAAAAAACTCAAGTTTAGTTGTTGAAGGTAAAGTAATTTCTAAAACATCTTTTTGGGATATTGAAAATAAAAATATATATACAGCCAATACCGTTGAAGTGTATAAAGTTTTTAAAGGGAATCCAATAACTACTTTAGAGGTTATAACCATAGGTGGTACCATTGGTTTTGAAACATTGATTGTAACACCTAGCCTTAAACTTCAAGAAGGGGACATAGGTATTTTTGCTTTACAGGACAATGATGTTTATTTAAACTCAAAAGGAAAGTTTGTAAATAAACAATACAAGGCTTATGGTTCGCTCCAAGGTTTTTATAAGTATGATCTATATGATGATAGTGCTTCAAACCTGTTTAATAAAAAGAAGGGTATTAAGTCATCATTTTATAGTGAAATAATGAATTATACAAAGTCAAATTATATTGAAATAAAATCATTTGAGTTAGTTTTTGAAATTTTCAAAAACAATCCATCCGCTAAGACTTCTTTACAGCCTATAAGCATAAGTTTTTCACCAACAACAGCTTCGGCAGGAACCAAAACAGTACTTACAATTAACGGGTCCGGTTTTGGAGGAACAAAAGGTAAAGTTGGTTTTAGTAATGCCGATGATGGAGGTGCAACTTTTGCTTTGGCACTAGATTCGCAAGTTTTAACTTGGAATGATGCACAAATTACTGTTCAAATCCCGTCCGAAGCAGGAACCGGTCCGATTTTAGTGCAAGATAGTGGAGGTTTAAAAGGGTTTTCTGCAAACGATTTGATAATTTCCTATTCAGAAGATAATGCTATTTTAGATCCTGACGATAATACAGCAAATGGGGGTAGTAATGGGCCTCTTGGTTTGTATGCATATCCAATAAGACATTATAATGATAATGGAAGTGGAGGCTATACTTGGGAAATGCAGACTGATTTTTTTAATGACACTGAATTTCCTGGCGCAAAAGCAGCTTTTCAAAGTGCTATTGACCAATGGCGATGTGAAACTAAGATAAACTGGATTATTAGTGGATCAGCCACGACCATAGATGTGATTGCATCTGATAATGTAAATGTGGTTAAATTTGATAATAATGCCATTCCTGCTGATAATTTGCCAGAGGATGTTCTTGGACAATGTTTTAGCAGAATTGCAACCTGTGGTTTTATTGGTAATGCTTCCAGTTGGGATGCTCGAGTTGTAGAGCTTGACATTGTTTTTGATAGTGGGGTAGGTTGGTATTTTGGTTCAGGTTTGCCCTTAGTGGAGTATGATTTTAAAAGTGTCGCTTTGCACGAGTTAGGGCATGGACACCAATTAGGGCATGTTATAGATAAAGTATTTAATGGAAATAATCAAGATGACATTATGCACTTTAATCTTGGCCTGGGAGAACAGCAACGGCAATTTTCTCCAGGTAATATAACGGCAGCCAATAATGTACAAAATAGAAGTACCAGTGGATCTGGTGTGGTTATAGCATGTGCACAACCTGTTATGACAAACTCTGCTATATGTAACTTGAGTACAGAAGAAGAAGAATTGAAAGAAACCATAACCATCTATCCAAACCCATCAAACGGTTCATTTTACATAAAAAACGCATCATCGATAAACTTAGAAAAAGTGGTTATTTATGATATTAGCGGAAGGCTTATTTCAGAATATGATATGACAAATTCATCAAGAATAAAAACAATTAGTCTATATGGCGCCTCAAAAGGCATGTATTTTGTTAATATACAATCAGATAATGCCAAGGTTACCAAAAAGATAATTTTGGAATAAATTGCTGTAACAAGCAAAGAGGGGTTTTGGGAAAGACCCTATTTATTTCCACGGAAACGTTTTTTATAATCGTTCTAAATAGTAAAAACATGACATTTGTTAGTTGCCTAAAACTTTAACCTAGCGTACCTTTGCAAACAAATAAATAACACACAATAATGGGCGGATTTTTTAATTCTTCAATAGGAAGAAAAGTAGCCATGGCGCTTTCGGCTTTCTTCCTCATGTTTTTCTTAATTATTCATGTAGCGGTAAATATAACTTCATTGTTTGGCGAAGATGTGTTTAATGAATTTTCGCATTTTATGGGCACGAATCCATTGGTTCAATATGCATTGCAGCCGGTTTTGATTTTTGGAGTGGTATTCCATTTTATCATGGGATTTGTTTTAGAGATTAGAAATAATAGAGCTCGAAAAATAGGGTATATTAAAAATAATGGTTCGGCAAATTCTACTTGGATGAGCAGGAACATGATTTATAGTGGGTTGGTAATCCTGGCATTTCTTGTGTTACATTTTATTGATTTTTGGATACCGGAATTAAACACCAAATATATTCAAGGCGATATGTCGGGACTGCACGATGGGGGTTTTAGATATTACCACGAATTGGTAGAAAAATTCCAAAATCCATGGCGAGTGGGCGCTTATGTTATTGCTTTTATTCTATTGGGGCTGCACTTAGCCCATGGGTTTGCTTCCTCATTTCAATCTATAGGGGCTTCAACCATTAGAAAAAAATCGTTACAAACCTTTGGTAAAGGCTTTGCCATTGTTATCCCTTTAGGATTCATAATTATTGCACTTTATCATTATTTAAATCACCATTAATCCCAGATATATGGCATTAGATTCAAAAGTACCAAAAGGTCCAATTGCAGATAAATGGACAAATTATAAAGACCACATCAATTTAGTAAACCCAGCCAACAAGCGTAATATAGATGTTATTATTGTTGGAACTGGTTTAGCGGGAGGTTCCGCCGCTGCAACGTTAGCAGAATTAGGATATAATGTAAAGTCTTTTTGTTTTCAAGATTCACCGCGTCGTGCGCACTCTATTGCAGCTCAAGGAGGCATTAATGCAGCAAAAAATTATCAAGGTGACGGTGATTCAACATATAGGTTGTTTTATGATACCGTTAAAGGTGGCGATTACCGTTCTCGTGAATCCAATGTACATCGTTTAGCCGAAGTATCTACCAATATTATAGACCAGTGTGTGGCCCAAGGCGTGCCTTTTGCTCGTGATTATGGTGGATTGTTGGATAACCGCTCGTTTGGTGGGGTATTAGTATCTAGAACATTTTATGCCAAAGGACAAACAGGGCAACAGTTATTATTGGGTGCTTATTCTGCCATGAACCGTCAAATTGGGCGTGGTAAAATAAAAATGTACAGTCGCCACGAAATGCTCGATGTTGTTATTGTTGATGGAAAAGCAAGAGGCATCATCGCAAGAAATTTGGTTACCGGCGAAATTGAGCGCCACTCAGCACATGCCGTAGTATTAGGCACAGGGGGTTATGGCAACTTATTTTATTTATCAACCTATGCTATGGGCAGTAACGTCACTGCCGCATGGAAAGCACATAAACGGGGCGCTTACTTTGCAAACCCTTGTTTTACACAAATACACCCTACTTGTATACCTGTTTCTGGAGACCATCAATCAAAATTGACCTTGATGTCTGAATCTCTAAGAAATGACGGTAGAATTTGGGTGCCAAAAAACTTAGACGATGTTGTTGCTATTAGAGAAGGAAAATTAAAACCCACTCAAATTGCTGAAGAAAACAGAGATTACTATTTAGAGCGTCGATATCCAGCTTTTGGAAATTTGGTGCCACGAGACGTTGCATCAAGAGCAGCGAAAGAACGTTGTGATGCAGGTTATGGCGTAAATAAAACAAGTGAAGCGGTGTATTTGGATTTTGCCGCTGCCATTGAACGTTACGGAAAAGAACAAGCCCACGTAAAAGGTTTAGATGAAAATGATAAAAACGTTGTAACAAAATTAGGTAAAGACATTATTAAGGCTAAATATGGAAACTTATTCCAGATGTACGAAAAAATCGTAGATCAAAACCCTTATGAAACGCCTATGATGATTTACCCTGCGGTACATTACACCATGGGAGGTATTTGGGTTGATTATAATTTGATGACTACCGTTCCTGGTCTATACGCCATTGGTGAAGCCAATTTCTCAGACCATGGCGCTAATAGGTTAGGTGCTTCGGCGTTAATGCAAGGACTGGCAGATGGTTATTTTGTGCTACCTTACACCATTGGAGATTATTTAGCCAATGATATTCGTACAGGATCTATTCCAACCGATTCAAAAGAATTTGAAGAAGCTGAAAAACAAGTCGTATCCAATTTAGATAAGTTAATAAACAACAACGGAACGCACTCCGTAGATTATTTCCACAAAAAATTAGGAAAAATTATGTGGAATAAATGTGGAATGGCAAGAAACGAAAAAGATTTAAAATCTGCTATTTCTGAAATTGCCAAACTACGTGCAGAGTTTTGGAAAGATGTTAAAGTGCCCGGAAATGCAAATGAATATAATGAAGAACTTGCAAAAGCGGGTCGGGTAGCAGACTTTTTGGAATTGGGTGAATTGTTTGCAAAAGACGCTTTACAGCGAGAAGAATCTGCTGGTGGGCATTTTAGAGAAGAATACCAAACACCTGATGGGGAAGCTTTACGACGTAAAGAAATGCAATATGTTTCTGCTTGGGAGCATAAAGGAGAACCAAAAGATGCCGTTTTACACAAAGAAGAGCTAGTTTACGAAAATATTGAAGTAAAAGAAAGAAGCTATAAATAGTTGATGGTTGGTAGTTGTTAGTTTATTGTTTACATATACTAACAACAAAACAACTAATAACCAAAAACTAAATAATATGAAACTAACATTGAAAATATGGCGTCAAAAAAACGCTAAAGAAAAAGGGAAAATTGTAGATTATAAACTTGATGATGTATCGCCCGATATGTCTTTTCTAGAAATGCTAGATGTTTTAAATCAAGATCTTATAGATAAAAACGAAGAACCAGTAGCGTTTGACCACGATTGTAGAGAAGGCATTTGCGGTATGTGCTCCATGTACATAAACGGTCGTGCACACGGACCCGACAGAAGCATAACGGTTTGCCAATTGCACATGCGTAGCTTTAATGATGGCGACACTATTTATATTGAACCATGGCGCGCTACGGCGTTTCCTGTAATTAAAGATTTAATTGTAGATAGAAGTGCTTTTGATAGAATACAGCAAGCAGGTGGTTTTATTTCGGTCAATACTTCAGGTAATACACAAGACGCCAATTCTATTCCAATTTCCAAACATGCTGCCGACAAAGCTATGGATGCTGCAACCTGTATTGGTTGCGGTGCTTGTGTAGCCACTTGTAAAAACTCAAGTGCTATGCTATTTGTTGGGGCAAAAGTATCTCAATTTGCATTATTGCCACAAGGTCGGGTGGAAGCTGCAGACCGTGTTAAAAACATGGTAGCACAAATGGATCTGGAAGGTTTTGGTAATTGTACCAATACCGGTGCTTGCGAAATTGAATGCCCTAAAGATATTTCGCTTGAAAACATAGCGCGGATGAACAGAGAGTTAATGAAAGCGAGTGTGTAAAAATTTATCGTTACATCCTATCCTAAAAAAACCACGCTATGCAGCGTGGTTTTTTATTTTTATATGGATGTTAATTAATAAAGGACATTATGGATAAATGTTCATACCGTTTTTAAAAACTGATTTAAAAGTATGCGTATTTTAAGTACACGCCAAACTCTTTGTTTTACTTTTAGATGATAAGACAAAATACTCGTTTAAAAACTTTTGCACCTGCAGTTGGTCGGATATTCTAAAACTAAAATTAATTGAGAATAACAAACGCTTCAAGTCTGTTATTCAGGAATGCATCTACCGTGCTATTTTATTTCAGATCAATTTAATTTTAACAAATCATCCATGTAATCGCGTGTGTTTGAAAGTCTGGGTACTTTGTGCTGCCCGCCTAATTTATTGTTTTGTTTTAACCAGTCGTAAAATAAATTTTGGCGTGCGATGTTGATTTTAGGCTTGTTGAGTGTTATATTGTTGTATCGTTTTGCTTCGTAGTCCGAATTTAAAGCTTTCAATGCATTATCAAAAAGCTCATTAAAATAGTGAATGTCTTTAGGCGCTGTTTTAAATTCAATAAGCCATTCGTGTCCGCCTTTTTCTTTACCTTCCATAAAAATAGGGGCTGCAGTATACTCCACTATTTCGGCTTTGGTACGTTTGCAGACTTTTTTTAAAGCTTCTTCGGCATTCTCAATAATAAGTTCTTCACCAAAAACATTTATAAAATGCTTGGTTCTTCCAGTAACCTTGATTCTGTAGGGAGATAATGAGGTGAATTTAATAGTGTCCCCAATTTTATAACGCCACAACCCCGCATTGGTGGTAATGATGAGGGCGTAGTTTTGGTTTAAAGTGACCTCACCCAAAGGAATGGCTTTTTCGTTTACCGTTCCATAAATATTCATGGGAATAAATTCGTAAAAAATACCATAATCAAGCATGAGCAATAATTCGTTGGAATCATTTTGGTCTTGAATGGCAAAAAATCCTTCCGAAGCATTGTAAATCTCATAATACTTAAAGTCTTTTTTTGGCAGTATTTTTTTGTATTGGTCTTTATAGGGCGTAAAGCTTACCCCGCCGTGAAAATAGACTTCCAAATTTGGCCAAACATCGTGCAGGTTTTGTTTCCCTGTGGTTTCTAAAACATTGTTAAGCAATACCAGCATCCACGAAGGCACACCGGCAAGACTCGTTACGTTTTCATTCATGGTTTCGTTAACAATGGCTTGCATCTTGTGCTCCCAATCGTTCATTAAAGACACTCTGTTGCTTGGGGTGCTGCTAAATTCCGCCCAAAAAGGCATGTTGTCAATTAAAATGGCCGACAAATCGCCAAACACCGTATCATTTTCTTTGTATAGCTGTTTGCTTCCGCCCAAGCGTAAACTTTTGCCCGTAAACAATTGGGATTCTTCGTTGTTGTTAAGGTACATGCACAGTAAATCTTTACTGGCGGCATAATGGCAATCTTCAAGCGATTCTTCGCTTACAGGAATAAACTTGCTTTTGGCACGTGTGGTTCCGCTTGATTTTGCAAACCATTTGATGGGTGTTGGCCAAAACAGATTGTTTTCCCCTTTCATGGAGCGTTCTACAACATCTTGCCAACCATCGTAATTTTTAATGGGAATACGCTCCGCAAAAGTTCGGTAGTTTTTTATGGTAGAAAACTCGTGTTCCTTACCAATTTGGGTGTCTTTTGCCATATCCAAAAGGTTTAAAAGCAATTCGTTTTGTACTTCGTTGGGGTATTTTAAAAACAATTCAATTTGATGGAACCGCTTTTTTAAGAACCAAGAAGCAATGGAATTCACTATAGGGATTGGCATATTTATGTTATCTTTAATTTTTTAAAAATAAGACTTTTTTTTATGAATTTCCAAGGTGTTTTAACAAAAATGGAAACGGAGTTTTCAAGTCCCATCCAATACTATTTGGTGTTTGACAGCGATTTTATAAATATGAACCAGTTGTTGGATAAAACCATTACCATTCAATTTGTTAAATACCAGTGTTTAAACTGCGGATTGGACAAACCCATTTACCGACAAGGGTTTTGTAAAAGTTGTTTTTTTGAAATCCCACAAGCAGCCGATTGGATTATGCGACCCGAACTTAGTACCGCACATTTGGATAAGGAAGACCGTGATTTAGCATACGAAAAGAAAGTACAGCTGCAACCACATATAGTGTATTTAGCGAATTCCAGCAACGTGAAAGTGGGCGTAACCAGAAAAAACCAAGTGCCAACACGTTGGATAGACCAAGGTGCACATGAAGCCATTGAAATTGTGGAAGTGCCCAACCGTTACTTAGCAGGCATTACCGAGGTGGCTTTAAAGGACCATGTAGGCGATAAAACGAATTGGCGGACGATGCTTAAAAATGATATTGTTGATGAAAATTTGGTGGAATGGCGCGAACGGTTAAAGCAATACATTCCAGATGAAGCCAAAGATTATTTTATTGAAACCAATACCGAAACCAATATAGAGTTTCCTGTTGAAAAATATCCAACAACCCCAAAAAGTTTAAACCTGATTAAAGCCCAAGCCTACACGGGGAAACTAACCGGAATAAAAGGACAATATCTTATTTTTGAAGATGATACCGTTTTTAATGTACGTGCCAATGAAGGGTTGGTGGTTGCTATTAGTTTATAAGGAAATAAATAATAATCTCTTTTTGGTACTATTATAAAACTTTATATTTACGGGATAACGACCACTAAAAAACTACCAGTCCTGACCTATTTACGGGATATGAACAATAAAAGTAACTATATAACACGTTGTGTGGCATTAGAATACACACCTAAAAGAAAAATTTTGACTAAATGAATAATATTAAATACATAATTATTTTATTTCTATGCGTTGGACTTTGGTCGTGCAATTCTAAAAAAAATGGGACTTTACCATTTAACGGATTTATCCAGAATGTTCAAAATTCTCCAGTTGGAGAAAGAAATAATTTAGTTCAAAAATATCTTTCCAAGATTAACAAAACTCCAATAATTGAGGATGATAAGACAGTACATTTTATTGCTTATTTAAAGGCTGATTCATTATTTATTCGTGGCGACCTGCAAAATGGTTGGGCAACACCTCACAAAATGTCAGTCATCAATTGTGGGGAATTGAACCTATTTTACAAAACTTATGAAATTCCATCGAACAGCCAAATTGAATATCAATTTGTCATTAATGGTGAAACAGTACTTGATAGCCTTAATAGAGATATTGAAGTGAATTTTGAATTCGGTGACCGGAATATTTTCCAGATGCCAAAATTTGTAAAGTCTCCCTATTTAGACTTACGCCAAGAAGTAAAAAAAGGAAGTATTGTATCCAGAGTTTTGAAAAGCAAGACTGAATTATTTTTAGATAGGAAAATTTACATTTATCTTCCTCCTAATTATAACAAGGAAAGGGGTTATCCTGTTATGTTAGTTTATGACGGAGATGTGAAACTTTACACAACACCTTATAAGAATGTATTAGATAATCTCATTCATGATTCTTTAATTGTCCCAATAATTACTGTATTTATACCTGCAATGGATAGAAACAATGAAGTTTGTGAGGAAAACATTGACTTTGCAAACTATCTCGTCAATGAAATTATCCCTTTTATAAAAGCAAACTATTCAACTTATGATAAACCTGAAAATTGGGGTATTATGGGTGCATCTGGTGGCGGTATGATTTCCATTGCAACGGGTTTATTATATCCTGAATACATTGCAAATATTGCTAGTCAATCGGGTACTATTTATGAGAATTGGTGTAACGACAAAGTTCTCTTTTCTACATATTTGACAAAAAAGGAAAAGCACCCTTTGCGAAGTGTTTATATAGATGTAGGGACTTTTGATTTAGAGTTTCCGCAAGCAAATTCGTCTCTTTTGCAAGAAGTTAGAAAGTTTAATCGAAGATTAGATAGTTTGGGCATTCCATACAAATATTTTGAACACAACGATGGTCATAGAGATTCAAATTGGAATCAAACCATAGATGATATATTAATTCAATTTTTTGGAAAATAACGCCACATAACATGCGTATATAACAAATACTCCACTGTTCCGTAGATTGTATATACTATTATAAAAAAAGATTTATTAAACGTAATTATACTTATAATACCTTAAATCCGCAAGCGATTAATTTGCTATTTTAAACATTTATTTTATGTGGTAAAAGTAATCTTTTCGGATA
>NZ_JBFVFE010000023.1:0-63947 GCF_052728615.1 Mariniflexile sp.
TACCTAACGGCACGCTGTACGTCATTTTTAATTTTTTCTACCGATATATTGTCCCTAACGGGACATTTTAAAATTTCGCCAATGGCGTATTTGATATACCTTGTTGTCTTGCCTTCTCCCTTTGCCAAAGTTACGGAGGCTCGCCATTGGGAAGGTTTTTACGGATGTTTCGAAAGAGTTTTATCAATGTTGTTTGTTTTTTAGTTGTTTGTTGTTTAGTCGGGGAATTCATTTTTTGATATTTTAAAATTTGTAATTGCCACCATGTGCTTCGCATCCGACAGTCCCATTTTTTTGGGTCTAAAGGATGCGGGTTTTTGATTTATTTTACCCTACAATTAATCTGAAACTGATAGAGCTTTATTCGATTAGATTCATTGGTTTCTAAATTCTATATCGTCAACGTAAATCCACCATCAACCGTAAGCGTCGAACCACTTATATAGCTCGATTCATCTGAACATAGAAATAGAATCGTACGAGCCATTTCCTCTGGAAGCCCTGCTCGTTGTAGATGAATTTTGGGTATAATCTCTTTGTCATAAATGTCATCACCAAGAAACGTTCTGGCTCTGTGATGCATTGGTGTGTCCGTAATACCAGGGCATAAAAGGTTGACCCTAATACCTTGTGGTGCCAATTCTGCCGAGGCACAGCTTGTTAATCCTATAAGGCCATGTTTTGATGTGACATAAGCCGAACCATAACCAAACCCAAGAAATGAATTGATGGAACCAACATTGACAATCGCACCACCATTGCCAGATGTAACCATTGCCTTGGCTTGATATTTCATGCATAGAAAGGTGCCTTTAAGGTTAATGTCCATGACCTTGTCCCAATCGTCTTCTGGTAAGTCGATGACGCTTCCAGGGACGCCTTCAATGCCTGCACTATTTACGGCGTAATCCAAGCGACCGAAGGTCTTAATGGTGTGGGCAACCATTTGCTCCACATTTTTTGAATCGGAAACATCTGTTTGGATAGCAGAGGCTTTTCCGCCATTTGCTTCAATCGAAGCGACCAAGCTATGCAGTTCCTCTTTTCGTCGTGCTGCGACTACGACGTTTGCACCTTTGGCGGCAAAGGCTTCTGCGGTCGATTTCCCGATGCCGCTGCTTGCGCCTGTGATCAATGCGACTTTGTTTTTCATGGTTTTCATAAGGAATCTTATTTTAATTATTGATTTATTCTGTTTTAGCTGGCAAACTCGTATTCCACATATTCCTGAACATTTTCCATTTGCCATCTTCCTTTTTCCAAACGTTCATATATTTTCCTTTATCAACTATGTAATCTGCACCAAAGCTCATATAATAAGTGCCTTCGTCTATCACGTAGTCTTCATTCCCATAGGTCGCTGTACTTTCCTCGCGGGCTTCTTTAATGTCATAATTCACCCATTCCATATTTATGGCTTTGATGGTAGCTTGATCTTTTATTACTTCAGAATTGGGTGGAAAAACTCTAGCATCCCTTGTGAACATGCCATTTAGTGTGGCAGTATCCCGTGTTATATGGGCGTTCATAAAGGCATTGTTGTTATCCTGGATTATTTTTTTCACTTCATTGATATCAAAAACATCGGCAGTCTCTGTATCGCTTTTTTTGGCTGCCGCAGTATTGTTGTTGCAAGCAGTGGTCAAAAAACCTGCAAGTATAATTGCCAGAAGAATTTTAGAAATTTGTTTCATTTTAGTTGTGTTTTATGGTTTATATTAAATCAAATAGGTCCTGTGTTCAATGGTGGCTGGTTTCATTCTATAATCTCAATCTTTAATTGGCGTTTCCATATAAAAAGCTTCCAGCCATTTGCCCCTTTTTTTCACATAATTGACCGATGCCCTCACTTTGGGAGCAAGTCTGGTGTTGCCACAATTGCCATCTTGAGTGGCGATATAGGTTAAAAGCACGACGTTTTTTTCTATCACAACAAACCCAAAATTGTCTATCGACACACTTTTTACATCGCAATCGGTTATGGATGCAATGACTTGTGATTTATTGCTGATGCCCTCGGAATTGATGGATAAAAATTCTTCCGAAGTGTTTGTTTGAAACCATTCGGCATTTTTATTTTTCCAAGCGTCCCAGCCTGCTTTTTCCAAAGCAATGATTTCATTTTTGAGAACCTCGCTTTTGACTGAAGTTGTTTGTCCAAATGTGTTTGTGGCCATCGTAAAAACAACTGTTAAAATCATTAATGTATTTTTCATATTGCTTTTTTTAGTGAACTTGTTTAAAGTTTTAATCTCATTGCACTTAAATATTATAAATCACAGCCATTTTTCCCACATGGAAGACTGGCTGTGATATAATTGTTATACTTTTTTAAGTACACTTGAATTTGGAACGCTAGTAACGCCCGCATTCTTCATTTTTTCCTGAAGGCGGGGGTCGCTGGTGTAAGCCTCCAAAACATCAGGCCCTGGAGCTTCAAAAATCATCGTTACGTCATTTGCGTTTTTAACTGATCTATAAAGCCCTAATTGCTTAATACCGGCTTTAGCACGATTGGGTCCATCTGCATCATAAACTACTTTCCATTGCGCGAAGTCTTTTACTTCGTGTTGCATGATTACTGTCACCGTTTTTTTAATTTAAATTGTTAATGCCTACTCTATACGGTTTTCGGCTTGCTCCGTTTTAGTTGAAAATTTAGTTTTCCATCACTTCTGTATCTTTCTTGGCATCTACCTCGCATCCAATCCAAATGTATTTTGCACGGCTTCGTACCAATCGTCATCGTTTGTAGCATTCCAATCCACCCATTGTTCATCGGTCATAGAAGCTCTCCATGCAATAAATGGTTCTGCATCTGGGCCAACGGGGTGTCTTAATTTCCAAGAATTGCTTTCCGCTATTTCCAAAATCTTTTCAGCCACAAGTGTTGGTGGTGTTGGTGTTTGGAGCGATGCTGAAAAAAGGCCTGCCAAACGTTTGGAATGTGGATAAATTGATTTTTCATCTACTGAAATATCATTTGCCATTTGTGTATTGATGATGCCAGGTTCCACGATTGCTACACGGATGTTAAAGGGTTTTACTTCACCTGCCAAGGCTTCGCTAAAAGCTTCAAGTGCAAATTTACTTGCCGCATAAGCGCCCAATGGACCGCTAGAAATATGACCAGAAACAGAGGCAAGGTTGACAATACATCCCTTTTGATTTTTACGCATTAAAGGTAAAAATGCCTTGGTGCAACGAAGCACACCAAAATAGTTGGTTTCCATAACATCCTTAAAATCTTTCATTGTCAATTCTTCAATGGATCCATGGCGTTCTATCCCAGCGTTGTTGACCAGAACATCCACCGAACCATGTTTTTGAATGATGGTGTCCATACATTGTTTTACCGAAGCGTCGGAATCGACATCCATTTTAAGGATGGAAATGTCCAAGGATTCGTTTTTAATGGTTTGCTTGAAATCCGATGCTTTGTCTGGATTGCGCATCGTGGCAAATACTTTATAGCCTGCGCGACCGAATACCAATGCTGTTTCAAGGCCAATGCCTTTACTTGTTCCTGTGATGAGTACTGTTTTCATATTGTTTTGGATTTAATTAATTTTGTTTATTACAAATTGGAAATACGCCAATCGGTTTTCGGCTTGCTCCGTTTTTATTGAAAATTTAATTTTATATGACCTTCTGCCATTTTCTTTGTGCCTATCTTGCGTTCAATCCAAAATCCGGCTCAACCGACTTATACTACCAATGCCTTTGCTTGTTCCTGTAATTAATACTGTTCTCATATTCTTAAGCCCAGTGTTAACATTCTTTATTTAGTGTTCATTGCGATGCCGCATGGTCGAAATCTTATTCTTGGCCGCACCTCTCCCGATGCCCTAAGAAAAGGTTCGTTAGTGGTGCGGCCAAGAATAGAAGATCTCATTTTACTAAGCTACCTGCATCGATAATATAACCGGTTCCAGCACGGTGTGTTTGTCTTTTATTGCCTGGTTCTTTGGGTCATTGATAATAGCTCCAAGCATTTCCACATCTGCATCTTCAAAAACTACAACAACGGAGTTCGGGTCGTTTGTATCTTGAAAAGTCCTGAAGCTAGATACTGCGGGAGCAAATAGTTCCACTCGGTCTTGATGGCCTTTAAGCCATACATCAAAGTTTCCTACTTTGTGTCTTCCTACGATTGTTTTTTTCATGTCTGTTATATTTATTTTATTATGCCTACTCTAGTCGGTTTTCGGCTTACCCCGTTTTTTAATCCTTTTCCATAAGAACGGCTGGTGGAGGTGTGTCTTTTGACCATGTACCTTGCCAACTTGTGTATTTCCAGGTGCCGTTGTCCTTGACAAAAATGGCAGTGTATAAAAATTCTGCAACATAGGTGCCGTCAAAAAACGCTTGGGACCGTCCGTTAAGAATGCCAACATTGCCATAAATTCTTGTTTTTTGGTCGTAGAATTTAAAGCTTGCCTTTTCAAGCATCTTTAGTCTATCCGTATCTGCAAGGAGCTCATCCTTATTTTGTGTTACGCCATCTGCATTAATCGTAAAGTAGTCATCGGAAACATCTGTCTTAAAATAGTCCGTTGCGTTTGTGAACGTTGTATTTTCAAACATTTTGGAAAATGCAGCATCAAGTTCTTTCTCTAAAACTTCGGAATCATTGGCATCAGCAATAATAGCACTGTCAGTATTTTCGCCAGCATCTTTAGAAGCGGTAGTGTTGTTGCAACCTAAAGTCACTAATCCAACACTAATCATCGTTAGTAATAGAATAGAAAGTCTTTTCATTTTGTTTGTGTTTAGTTTAAAAGTCAACTTCATTTATAAAGCTGGCTTATGATTATTTTATTTTTTCTCTGCATCAGCCAATTTCTTGGTATCAACATATTGCTGAAATGCTGTTATTTTGCCATCTTTAAGCGTCCAAAGATGCGCGACTTGTGCGTCAATTTTTTTACCTGTTGCTTTTACGGTAGCGTCATAACGCAAGGTGGCAAGCACTTGGTTATTGTTCATTTCGTGAAGTTCGATATTCTTCAATTTAAAACCATCATACATCGCACCAAGACGAACGAAAACACCATTTAGAACGGCATCTGGACCTATGTATGGATTGCCAACAGCAAGTGAATTGCTTTCGGCTTCGTTCCACACGATTTTTGGATCCATCATGCCGAGAACGGTAGGAATATCTCCTGTGGCGAATGCGTTGTACAAACCATCAATAATGCTGACGTTTTCTGGGTTTGAAGTCAATCCCAACTGTTGCATCATGACTGAATTATCTATGAAATCCTGCTCTTGGGCTATACGTCCATCTTTCATTAGAACTAATGTGACGCCGTCGATATCCACCACGTTTCCTGTGGGTGGAATGCCGAAGAAATCGCCTGTGTGTTTCCCCGTAAAGTTCCAATGCTTGACGATTTTGTTGCCTTGCCCAAACACATCTTTTACAGTGAATTTCACATCAGAAAATCCAACCATGAAGGTTTTGTAATAGGCCTTAAAATCTGCAATGCCAACAATATTTCCGGTAGCGTTGATCTGTACGACGTTCGGGTCGAAATTTTTATCGTTGATGAGGTCAATCTGTCCTTTGTTAACGATGTTGTCCCAAACCTGTTCGTACATTTTCAGGTCTTTTTCAATGTTGCTTTTTTGGGCAAAAACTGTTGTGATGCTTAAAAAAGCGATGGCTAAAATTAATGTGTGTGTTGTTTTCATGTGTTTATATTTATTGTTTTAGATTATAATTGTATAGGTGTTGAGTTTGATTCATGGGCATATATGATTGACCATACCTCATTTTCTTTTTTGAAAAGCATGCTTCCCACATACGATTCGGTTTTCAGTTTATCACCTGTTTTGAATTCCATTTTGTTTTTTCCGAACCAAGTACAGAGCACCAGGTCTTTTGCTAAAAACCGATACTCTTTTTTGACGGTCGAAAATTCAAGGGAACGCAGTTGTTCGAAGGCTTCCGAGTTTACCGTTTTCATTTCCTGATAGTTATACGATGAACCATCAGGATTGATGAGCATAAAATCATCCGAATTTGAATAGGCTTTCATGGCTTCATCGATATTGAGATTCTTTGCACCTTGGACAATGCCGTCGATGCGTGAAGAGATTTCTTTTTTGGCTTGTTCTTTTTCTTGAGGCGTCAATTCTGAATGTTCCGTTTTTGCTTGTTCTTTACAGCTGATGCAAATAACTACCAATGCAAATGACAAGGTTGCCAATCTCAAAAATTTTGTTGTTTTCATTTTTTGACTATTTTATTTTAAAAGATCCATACGTGCCAGATAACTTCTTTCAATACTGTTGCTTATTTTCCCAATAGTTTTTTCCAAGCATTTTGTTAGGGCTTGTCATTCATATTGCGGTCAATTTTTATAAATGGACTTATAAGCAAATACCAAAACGTTTGTTTTTTATCAGTATCAAATTCCTTTAATCCATAACAAATGTTTTTTACCGGTAGATGTTTATAGGTTCCGAATAATTTGTCCCAAAAAATAAAAATATCGGCAAAATTCGAATCCGTATAAAATTGGTCCTGTTCATGGTGCACTTTGTGGATGTTTGGTGTTATGAACACTTTGCCAAAAATTTTATCTGTCCAATCCGGTAATTGAATGTTGGAATGTTGCGCTATCAGGAAAGGCAAGATCACAATGAAATAGACCCCTAAAATGGACAGGTCAAGACCAAAAATAAGGCTCGCCACAACACTCGAAGTGCCAAATATCAAAACTTCCAAGGGGTGCCCCCGAAAAAATGTCGAGGTATCCATTGTGGTGTCACTGTGGTGCACACGGTGTAATCGCCATAACAGCGGTGACCTATGGGCCAGACGATGGAACCAATACGAAGTAAGATCTAGAAACATGACGCCAATAATGACTTTGAGCCACAGTGGTATTTCAATCCAATACAAGAGACCTATATGATTTACGGACGACCACGAAATGATGCCCACTTGAACAATGGCAAAAGCAAGGTTGGCGAAGAAAAAGGCAATCATGAAAAGGAAATTGTTGAAAAAGTGATGTAAGCGCCTATCAAATTTGAAAGGGGTGCCAAGTAGGTATTCAAGACTGTAAAATAAGGCGATCAAAAAAACGATAATGTAATTGCCGTCAATTGAATTAATAAAATCGATTATGTTTTCCATGATGTTTTGGTTAATGGTTTTTTTCTGTTATCTATTTAATTTGGAAATTTGTACAATCCGATTATTGATAATACCCACATTTTTGATGGCATCCAATTTTGTTTCTGGGTCCATAACACTTCCGCCAGAAAGCACGACATCGTAAATGATGGGTGCTTGTGCGAAAGCCAGCATTGAAAATAGATTTATCAAAATGATACATAGAAGTGTGGTTTGTTTTAGTTTTTTCATTTTGGAATTTGTTTATTGATTTAGAAAAAGCATAATGAGTGGGTTCAACGAAACCATCATTTTATCCGATTGTATTTTTTCAGGGTTTCAATCAGTAAATCGTGTGGTAAAGCATAGGCTGTATTTCCGTTAATTCCCACCATAGTTTCAGCTGCGACCATTGCATTGATAATCGCTTCCTCAACTGCTTGAACGGTTGCTTCAAAAACAGGCATTAATTGGTCATTCGACATTGATTCAACGGTTGTGGTTTCATCTCGATTAAAGGCATTTTCATTTGCAGTTGAGAAAGCTAAAAAAATATCTCCAGAGCCGTTACTTCCCCGGCCGCCTACAATACCAACTCCTAAAGGAATTCTTTGAGCGATTCTTTTTAATTGATGAGGCAAAAGCGGTACGTCTGTTGCTATAATTACTATAATTGAACCATCTCCTTCTTGTCTCCTTGATTTTGGTGGCGCATTAAACTCGTAATTTAAAGTGTCTTTTAATTCAATTCCGACCGGAACACCAGCGATTGATAAGTTTCTTTTGGCTCCAAAATTAGATTGAACAATGGCTCCAACGGTATAGGTTGAATCTTTAATTTTAAATACTCTTGAAGAGGTTCCTGTTCCGCCTTTAAAGCCCAAACACATCATTCCAGTTCCGCCACCAACATTGCCTTCTGCAATCTTTCCGCCCGACGAATTTTTTATGGCTTCCAATACATTTTCTTCTTTGACGTGAAAACCATATATGTCATTAAGGAAACCATCATAAGTTTCAGCCACTACTGGATAGGTGTACCACCAATCTTCGCCGCTATACCAATCCGTATCTACATACCACTTCAATACGGCGTCTCGAACAACTCCAACACTATTGGTATTGGTTATCATAATCGGTGTTTCTAAAAATCCAGATTCGGTAACCCAAGTTGTACCTGTCATTTCTCCATTTCCATTAAGACTGTACCAATTGGCATAAACAGGACTGAATTTTTTGGCTTTTCCTCTCGGAAATATTGCAGTAACTCCAGTTCTTGTAGGCCCTTTGCCAAAAATATTTTCTCCTTCTCCAGAAATTATAGTGCTATATCCTACTTCAACTCCTTTAACATCCGTAATCGCATTGAATTCTCCTGATGTACCAATAAATGGAACTCCCAAATCTCTTGCTCTTGGTTTTTGGGCCAAAAGCTGCATTGAAAATAGATGTATCAAAATGATACATAGAAGTGTGGTTTGGTTTAGTTTTTTCATTTTGGAATTTGTTTAAAAAATGTTGCTTTTTACAATTTGTATTTCTTTTGAATGAAAATATCTGTTCATTAATTAAAATAGATTTTACTTTTTATCCATCAGGTTTTGTTTAAAAAAATCAATCGTTCGTTGTATCCAATCAATCCTGTTTGTTCGTCTGTAAAAACCATGTCCTTCGTTAGGGTAAACAATATATTCGACGGGTTTGTGATTGGATTTTAAACTATCGACAATCATATCGCTGGACCATTTTGGGACATTATTATCATTTGCTCCTTGAAAAACGAGTATCGGCACTTTAATTTTACTTATAAAATTTATGGGTGAGCGATCTACAAAAAGTAGTGAGTCTGTCGTGGGATTTCCCATTTCTCCCTCATACCACAAACCCCATCGGTCTTTGCCAAAATTATAATCGGCAATAAGATCAACCATACCATAAGCAGGAGCAGCGGCAGCATACAAATCAGGGTCTTTTGTCACTGCGATATAAGTCATATAACCGCCATAACTGCCACCTGTAACGCCTATTTTGTTTTTATCAATTAAGCCCTGTTTTATAAAATGTTCCAGTACGGCTCTAATATCTTTTAGGTCGCCACCGCCCCAATCCCTGTTGTTCATATCTTCAAATACTTTTCCGTAACCAACAGAACCCCGATAATTTATATTGAAAACCACAAATCCGGCTTGGGTCAATGACTGTGTCATGGTATCAAATATGTCTTGGTCTTGCATTGATGGACCACCATGGACTATTACTACGGCTGGCAGCAATTTTTCTGAAACACCTTTTGGTTTATATAGAAATCCTTCAATTGTTGTGTTATCGAAACTTTGAATTTTAAAGGATTCTGCTGCACTTAATCTCGCAGGTTGAATATCAGGGGGAAGTGAATTAGTAAGTTGTTGAATTTCATTTGTTTTTAAATCAAGCAAATAAATGGCTTCTGGGTGCGTTGCATCTTGTTTTGAAAACAACATTTTTGTTCCTTCCTCATGTATGTTTATTCCCGAAATGTTTCCGCTTGGAGGTAAAACTTCCTCAACTTTGGATTGTGGATTTTGCATGTGATAAATACCTGTTTTCCCACTTACATTTTTTGTAAAATAGATACCAGAATTTTTATTCCAAACCGCTTCCATAACATCCCAATCGCCAGGACCAAAACTTTTAACTTCATAGCTTGTGGCATCGATTAAAGTGAGTTGGTCAAAACCTTTGTCGTTTTTTGTAAGACATAAAATATTTTTATCATCAGGAGAAAAAGTGATGGGTCTGAAGATGTTGTTTTTATCAGCGGGTTTTATAGTGTCCGTTTTTTTATTTTCCAAATCAAAAAGCAATAAGTCACCACTTTGATCATCACTCGTTATTAGTGCTGTGATTTTCTTTCCGTTTTTAGACCATATTGGATGAAGCACCCGAATATTGCTTTTGTTGATTTGTTGAAATTCGGCTGTACTTATATCATAAATAAAAATTTGTGGCCTAAACGGAATTTCAGAATCGATTTCCATAGTAATTTTAGTTCCATCAGAGGATATGCTATATCCTTTTTCAGCCATTTTAGGCATGTTCGTCAAATTTGTTATTTCTCCACTTTTAATATCATATTTATACATATCAAAGCGTTCATCGCCGCCATAATCCACTGCAAATACAGCAAAAGAACCATCTGGGGCAATTTGTAAATCGCTGATTTTTTGTTTCAATTTGGTTATTTGTCGCGGTTCTCCGGATTTGGATAATTGCCATAATTCCAAATTTCCCGAAGCATCATTTATATAAAGAATATCTTCACTGTTAGGAATGAATTTAGGTGCAAGATTTCTTTGGATTTGTGAAAGTTGTTCTACAGTGTAGGGTTCAGGGTTTTTATTGCAGGAAATAAAAATAGTGCAGCCAAGTAAAATATAAATGGTTGTTTTAATTGTTAAAGATTGATTTTTCATTTTTTTATTCATTTTTTGTTAATGATCCACTCCGAAAACTTATTTATTGACAAAATGCAGTAAACGGGTATCATATAAATAGCATGTTAAGTATTTTTTTCATTATCCAGTCAATTATTTTCTAAACGGATGTTTTTTCTGATAGCTAAGGTTTCTCCATATCCATTCCAAGGGTCCAAATTGATAATACTTCAACCAAATTGGGCTTATGATCATTTGGAATAGCCATATAGAAAATACAACATACAAAAGTTCATATCTTTGTAGTGTCCCAAACAACCCGAAACCGGCACCTGTAAAAATAAATAGGGCAAATACGGAATGCATGACATAGTTGGTCAATGCCATTTTGCCCACGGCTGAAAGACTCTTCTTTAACCAGTTTAAAATAGGCAGTTTACTAAATAACATGATGAGCCCAACATGCCCCATGGCTACTGGCGTTCTTCCTAATTCATAGGTTATATGTGATTTTGAAAACCCTAGCAAAGAAAAGTTGCTATTTATAATGAGTTGTGTTTCATAATAGTTAACACTTAAACCTATGCCATAGCCCAAAACGACCAATATGCCATAAAACTTATACGATTTTTCTGCTGAAAGGATGTTTAATTTAAAAAGAGCAATACCTAAAAGCATCATACTTAAAACGTCCCACAGGTCATATCTATATGGGAAGTGTTCATTTTCATGCTGATTAATTGGAGCAAGAAATGAAACCACACTAAAATAGTCTTGACGCATATTGGCATTATATTCGGCAATAGCTTCCGGAGACCTTTCCCATATTCTGTTTTGCCATTTTTCATCAGCGTCTTTAAGTTCTTTTGATAAAGGTTTTCCCATAGACTTGTAGCTTTGTGCGAGTTCGGCTTGTTCTACAAATTTTTTGTCATTTTTATAATCATAATAGCCCCATAGGGAACCTATTGAAAACAAAATTAGTATGATGAACATTAACTTTTTCGGCGACATTTTTCTGAAAGAATATACCAAAAAACCCATTAATGCATAGTTGTATAAAATTTCGCCCGTCCACAACAACAAATAGCCATGGATCAAACCGAAAACCAATAACCAAGTCAGTCGTCTGAAATAGATGTTTGCAGCTTCTATGCCTGCTCCTTTTTTTTCGAGTCGGTCCAGAAGAATAAACATACCAACGCCAAATAAGAGCGAAAACAATGCCCTCATGGTGCCTTCAAAAAGCATGTTGGTCGTTATCCATGTAGCTAAATTCCAACACGTTGAACCACCACTAACCGTAGGGTCTTCATAGGCGCCTGCAAGTCCCATGCCGTTAATGTTCATTAATAAAATACCGAGCAACACGATGCCTCGCATGATGTCAAGTGATTGGATTCTGTCAGAGAGTTTTAGGGCAGAAAATGCGTTGTTTGTTGTTTCCATTTTTGATTTTAGTTTGATTTTTTAAATATTTGGCTTGTCTTATGGGTTGTTATAAATTCGATTTGTGTTGTCCGCCATCAACGGCTATGCAGGTTCCCGTAACCCAACTGGCAGCTGGCGAAACCAAAAATGCAGCAACATTGCCTATTTCATCGGGTGTGCCCATTCTTCCTGACGGAATGGTGCCCAGCATTTTATCATAAAAGGGGCGATCATGGGTTTTGGCCATTTCCCAAAGTCCACCTTTAAATTCCACTGAACCTGGGGCAATGGTGTTTACTCGAATGTTTTTTGGAGCCAATTGTGCTGCCAAGGTTTTTGAATAACTGATAAGTGCTGCCTTGGCAGCTGCATAAGCCGGCGGCGAACCTGCTTCAAGTCCGGAAACGGATGAAATGAATAAAATAATTCCATTTCCGGCTTCCATCATCCAAGGAATAACCTTTCTGGTGGCTTTTACGCTACCCAATAAATCAATGTTAATGGATGCCTCCCAGTCTTTATAGTCATCACCGAGACTTAAAGCGGAGACGTTATTGACCAAAATATCAATTTTTCCAAATTTGGTTTTGGCAGCATCAAGAAAAGCCTCTAATGCTTTGCTGTCGCCAATATCACAACATTGCGCAAAAACTTTTACACCTTTTTTAATGAGTTCCTTTTCAGTAGCTCGAAGTGCTTCTTCACCGCGAGCACAAATTGCTACATTCACACCTTCGGCTGCAAGTTTCAGTGCAATGCTTCTTCCTATGCCTTTACTCGCTCCGGTTATTATTGCGGTTTTTCCTTTTAGTTGTAAGTCCATAATTTTTTAAATTTATTGTTTACTATAACAGGTGCTGCTGTAGTTTTGTGAGCATATATTAATTTCCATAAGCCAATTGGTCGCTGTAATATGCGAATTCAGATATTATCTTTCCTTTTTCATCAAAAGTATCGATGAAATGTATCGGCATTGATATCTCTTTCTGGTCGGATTGACGGATTAAATGAAATACCCACCAAGAATATACTTCACGAGTGTCCTTATTGTATTTCAAATAAAGAGAAGGACGTTGCATGACCATACTTACAATTTTAAACTGCTGGTGGAACAATTTTCTGTATTTTTCTGCTTGCTCTTTTGAAAAAACAGTTCCCGGCTCATCATTTACACTTGCAAACGTGGCGTCATCCCTATAGTAACCAAAAGCGGTATCGAAGTCGTTTTGCTCTATCGCTTTATCATTTTATATTCGGTATCGATGTTTTTATGACTATTGTAAACAGTACCGTTTTTTTGACTGGATTCATTTTGGGCAAATACGGTTGTGATGGATACAAAAGTGAGTACGCTTAATAAGGTTGTTTTGGTTTTCATTTTTTCCATTTTTTAAAGAAAGATTTCCTCGCTGGTTGTTTTTATGTTTATTATTTTATTTGAGTACTTGATCCGAAATTTTTTGTGCAAAATTGTTAGCGGCCCTTTAGTTGTTCAATCCACTGGTAATTCATTAACATTATTATTGGCTTTCGATATTTTAATCGATTGCCAAGTCCTATTTGTTCCGCTTCGCCAGAGCCACTCTAATGGACCGAACTTATATTTATTAAACCACCATTTGCTAAAAAGTATTTGTACTAGAAAGAATAACAATCCAAGTCCCAAGGCTGCTGTTCCTGATAATTTGAGCAATAAGCCTAATCCATAACCGTAAAAAATGAAAATACCAAAAGCAGATTGCAACACATAGGTGGTAAGCCCCATTTTACCTACCGGAATCAATTGTTTTACAATTTTTTGTGTGCTTACAGATTTATAAAGCAGAAGCACCAAACCGATATAAAGCAGCGGAATAAAAATGTTAGTGAGATCTTTAGTAATGGCACCGAAATAACGCAGCAGTTCAGAATTGGATGGTGTTGAAACATAGAAATTAATTAACATTAATGGAATCCCGATCAAGGCAGATACAGCAATCAATTTGAGAAGTGGAATTTTATCCAGGTTCTCGTGCCATTTTTTTCGTCCTACCCAAAGTCCCAAAAGAAATAAACCCGGAACTACCCAAAGCCTTCCGCTAAATTTTAGGTAGTTGTACTTGTTGATAAACCCGATGGTACTATTTGAAACAAGTAATTTTTTGTACTCCCCATTCAGTATCAAATCATAATAGCTCATGGCCAGTTCTACAGGGTTTGGATGCATTGAAGTGGGTACGCTTGCCTGAACCGCTGGCTGAATTAGTGCAATGGTTTTGATTAAAATAGTTGGGCCATTGATTGCAAAGAATAAGCCAACGACCAAGATGAGCTTTGTTGACATTTTTCTAAATGGAATTAAAGCCATACCAAAAACCGCATAAACAGTTAAAAAATCCCCGCGGTAATGGATATGATGGATATATCCAATAAGGAAAAGCAGCACCAAACGCCATGCAAACTTGTGCGGTCCAAAACCCTTTTTTCGGTCTAATATCAAATAAAAACTTAGGCCGAAAAGCATAGAGAAAATCGCATAGAATTTACCTACAAATAAGTTTTGAACAACGATCCTGGAAAAGGTATCTATTGGAAATAAAATATTGAAACCAGCATATTGAGGCGGTGTGAAGCTTGCCAAATAACCTTCGAACATGTGTGTCATTATAATGCCGAATAAGGCAAAACCCCTTAAAGCATCTATTTCCTCAATTCGTTTCATTTTTAAATAAGTTTAATTTTCTTGTCAATTTTTACCAACTCCAACTGTTTTGTGCATGGGAAACATAGCTTGTAAAAAAGATTTGCTTCCAACATCTTTATCATTGGAATTTAATTCAATCTGTCAAATTTTCTTTGACTATTACCGATTTGGTCGAAGCTGATTTTTTTCTTAATTCAGCCACTTTTAAGTATTCTTCAGAGTTTAAGAATTTTTGAAGTGCCTCCATGGAGTTCCATTCCAAAATTATCAATCTGTTCGGATTCCAATTTCCTTCGCCAGGAATAACTTTTTTATCAGGGGCCTTGTCAAAAGCCATTCCCCCTGAACGAACTAAATATGTTCCGCCATATTTTTTTATTATTGGTTCCACTTTTATTCTGTACTGTTCGTACATAATTGTGTCATTGACAGTAATGTCAAGTACCACAAAAATTTTCGGTGGTAACGTATCTTTAGATTTCCCTGTTTGTGCTTGGATAGACATCGCACATAGAAATAAAATGGCTATCAAATACGTTATTTTGTTTTTCATTGTCTTATTTTTTACTCGGTTGCTGTTGTGTGGAACAGTGAATACCACCACCATCCCAGTTTTGTGGCATGGCGTTGATGAACACTATTTTTCTATCTGGGAACTGGGTTTCAAAAATCTTCCGTACGCGGTCTTCTTTTTCTTTTGAAGAACCTTCGGCAACGTAACTGGAGGCCAATACAACGCCGTTGGTAACCAGATAATTGAGATAACTTGAAGCGGGAACACGGAGTAACGTATCGCCAATTTTTGGTGCTTCAGACATATAAAAACTGTTGGAAGGAAGGTCAAAATAGAATTCTTCAGAATATTCCTTTCTAGCAGTGATTTTTTTTGTGATTAAATCGGGTAACGGAACTTTTATAATAGTGAACGGTTTGCCATCTTGGTCTGTCGCATTTTTTAATATTTTGAAACTTTCATTAAGGCGGTCATAATTCATTTTATTGACAGGATTCAAATCTTTTTCTGATTCATCAACCCAAGCCAATAAAATAGTATTTGCATTTGAAAACCGCACAAATTCATCGGAGTGTTGCACACCACCACCAACATAATTGCCTGTGATGCGTCTGAAAAAACCATTTGGATCGTCTGCCAATCCTTGTTTTAGCCAAATCACTTTTGAAACGCCCAAAACTCTTTTGAATTCACTTTCAATATAGTCTTTTGTTAAGTCAGGATTTCTGTGTTTTACGGCTGATTCACAAACGATAAGCGTTCCTTTTCCGTTTACCTCAATATTACCACCCTCATTTACAATATCGGTTTTAAGTATTTTAGCACCTTCAATATTGGCCATTAGGCTGTCTACTTTTCCTGTTCTCTGCATTGACGGTAGCCTTCGGTTAAGGTATTTGTTAATACTGTCTGTATTACCGTTGTATTTTTCCTTTAAAAATACAGGATATCCATAATGGTTCCAGCCAAAATCGGCCACTCCAAGTTCACCTTTATCATTGACTAAAAAAGCTGCGCCATGGTCCCTGATCCAATAGCGACCTCCAGGCATTGTATAGAATTTTATATTGGTAGTATCTACTTTATTACGAATGAGGTAATTTTTGGCGGTTTGCATCAAGCTATCAGAGTTGAATGCCATTTTTACCATTACTTTTGGCGTCAAAGTTTTGATCATTTTGGTAACTACCGGGTAGAAGCCTAATGTACTATCAGGTTCCCACCCAAGCCAAACCGCGTCTTGTGGTTCCCATTCCGCAGGTATGTAAAATTTTTCTGATACTAAATCTGCATCCGTAGTCTTTTCATTTTTACAGCTTATGACTAGAAAAATCAGTATTGATAAGGTGATGTATTTTGTTTTTTTCATATTCTCGTTTTTTCAAGTTTTAGGATTTTATTGTTCTTGTCTCTTGTCTCTTGTTTCAGGTTTTTCTAACGTCTAAAATCAAACTATTGCTTTCCTCCACTTATAATTGCAACCAACTTTTCCTTTGCTTTTGAGAAATGAGCCTCCAAATTGGGGATTTTGTTTTCTCCATAACCTTTGTTCAAACTTTGTTCTGATACTTTTAGAATCTCGAGCAGTTTTTCCGCAGCATTCACTTTACTACTTTGCATAGTACTCCCTATTTCATTAAACCATAGCGGAGAGCTCTCGGCAAATATGAAACTATCCATCATGGGCCATTCTGATTTGGTACCAGAAACCCGAGCTGTAATCCACCCACCTTCAGGTATTACGATCGTGCCAGTATAGGTCTCGCTTGTTCCTTTCTTGCTTTTTTGGCTCCAAACCACTTTTCCGTTCACAAAAATTTCCGCTTGGTCATAGGGAACAGGTGAGTGCACTGTTAGCTTCCATTTGGCTTTCTTTTTATTCGATTTAATGACATCACCCACTTCCTTATCATCAACTGAAAATAAAATCTGAGGCCCATTGCTCACAAAACTTTTCCCTTTTTTAAGTGCTTCTAAATAACTTTCTTGGGAAAATTCTCCCTCGGGGTTTACATATACTCTGGTTGCCCCAATTGCCATGGTTCTATACAGGTCATTCATTACATCACTACCAGCGGATAGCGCAATAGGGATGCCCAGGTTAAGAAACTCATGCCATAAGGCCGCTGTGCCAATTTCATCCGTCCAAAGACAACCTACTTCTAAAATATCCACTTCACCCAAAACCACATCTGCCGTCAAGGAAATAGGGATGCCGCGGGCATTTCCTTCTTTAAAGGGATCTCTTACTTCAACAGGATGAACATATCCTCCAAGTCCGCCTTTTTCGTGGGCAAACCGCAGCGGTTCTGCGTTAAGCCTATCATCTGCTTCATAAATATCATAATAGGGTCCCCAAACCCAAGGCCAGTATAATTCCTTGGTTCCAATCAAATTCAAATGTCCTAAGAAATGCGACCGTACCTCCTGACCAAAAGATATGATGGGCAGGCTATTATTTTCCCAACCTAAAAGGTCTTCTTCAAGAAATCTATTGCCAAGATTTGCCAACAAAGGAAAAGCAATATCTATTTCTTCAGCTTTAAGGTCTATACGGATATCTTCAGGGTCTAACCGATTGGAACCCCCATAATTTAAATGGAAATGATTGTCACCTGAATACCACCCATTTTGCTTGGCATTCCAAATTCGGTTCAGATTCATTTCAGTTGTATTCGCACCCGATTCTAGCTTAATCTCCTGAACAGTTTTAAGTGTAGAAAAACCATGTACCGCAGTAATAGTAAGGTTCCCAATAAGGGCTTCTATTTCAATTTCACCGGGAGAATAAAAGAATACAATTCCATTTTGCCCTTCTGAATGTATAGCGCCTGATGTTGGAATAATGGGATGTCCATTTTGATCAATAATACTCATTCTAACCGCTTCAATTTTTCCATCAACACGGCTGGTGATTTTTAGTGTTCCGGTTGCTTTGCCCCAATCCCATTTTTTTACGGTTAGTACTTCCGGTGAACCACCATATACTGAGATTCTTTCTAATTCTGAGGTCTCATTTTTGTTGTTTTCCGTATAATAGACCCAGGCACCATCATAGCTAAATTTGGGAGATAGAGGCAGGCCATTACTTTTGGTAAGTAACATTTTACTTTTAGGAATGAAGATATTAAGCAAGTGAAGCTCGTAATCATCACCATTAGCCCAAGTATAGGCCAAGGTTTTGTTGTCTGGCGCCAAGGTAAAAGCGGCCTGAGATACAAAGTTTTCTTCTACTAAAAATGATGAAGTGCCTTTGGCTATATCTAACAATTTTATGGCGTCATAGGAGAAACCATATTTATGAAGAAAAACCACATAATCTCCTTGGTTTGTAGGCACAGGAAGGCGCTCAAGGCTATCATCATCAGTTAAAATGGTGCTTTCAAGTGTTGAGAGATCTAATTTCCAAAGATCGAATGACCCATTTTTTGCCGAAGAATAGTAGATAAATTTACCATCCTGTGAAAAGATCGGATCCAGATCTAAAGCATCGGAATTCACCAGAATAGTTTCCTCATTAGTGGTTAAATCTATTAGAACTATCTGTGTATTTAGGGTATTATCACGAACAAAAGCAATTTTACTGCCATCAGGAGACCAATTGGGCCTGAAATCCATATCAGAGGAAAAAGTAATCCTTTTAGCTGCTGATGTATTGAGATCCATGACCCACAACCAGCCTTTTGCTGAAAAAACAACGGCATCATTTGATGGGGATGGCGCAGCATCCGTAGGCCCCCCATTTAAAACAGGTAATTCGTACCCTTCTAAATAAACATGATGACCGAAACCGTCAACTAATGGATATCGGTTAGACCATTGCGCTTGCGCGGAAAGGACTGCTAAAAGAAATAAACTGAAAATAAAATGTCTCATATGTTTTTAATTTGTTAGGAATTTTTAACGGTTAGTATATTGAAAGTAGGTGATTTCGAAAACACTATCACTCGGCATGGGTGTAGATAGTTCCAAACTAACATAACCGTATAATTTTTTTAGAATGGTTTTCCCATTTTGATGAGCCAAAATTGCTGCGCCAGCAATTTGTATACTATCAATACTTGCTTGCAATACTGAATCAGCAAATGATGCTAATGGAGTTATGGTTTTAGACTTTTCAGTTTTACAGCAAATGACTAGAAAAATCACTAATGCTACTAATGTGTATTTTGTTGTTTTCATTTTTCTAATTTTTGCTATACATATAGTTATAGCGATTACTCTTCCCTCGGCAATCGCAAATCCTCTTGTGCAATTTGGTACACCAGTGCCGCAATTACCGTTGCATTGACCATCATATCGCGTTCCGGCACATATTCCAAAACATCCAGATTGGTGTGATGCGTTACGGTATTATAGTTTAACGGATCTTGAATGATTTGAAAACCCGGGATTTTATAAAAATCGAAAACCTCATGGTCAGTAAAATTGGTATTTTCAATGGTTAGCGTATTCACATCTAAATAGGCATACGGTTCTAACATTTGTTGAAAAATGGGTCTGACGGCTTCGTTTCCTTGTAAATAGATACCTCGCATTTGTCCGGCACCATTATCCATATTTAGATATGCCGAAATTTTCTCCACCTCTTTTTTTCGGGTTGTTTCCTTTACTTTTCCATAGTGATTTTTTGCATAAGCTAAAGAGCCTATTTCTCCTTGTTCTTCACCGCCCCAAAGTGCCATTCTAATCGTTCGTTTTGGTTTTAATCCTGACGCTTTAATAATGCGCATCACTTCCATCATTACCGCCGAACCTGCGCCATTATCCGTAGCGCCAGAAGCGGAATGCCAAGAATCAAAATGGGCACCGATCATTACCACTTCGTCCTTCAGTTTCGGGTCTGAACCTGTAATTTCTGCTAAAATATTCACGCTATTTTCAGGTTTTAGATATAATTCAGCATCTAAATTGAATTTAATTTTAGGAGTAATTTCCCTATCAATTAGACGTTTTAATTTTCCGAAATTTTCTGGAGCAATCGCAAAATAGGGCATTGGTTTTACGTCGCTTTCTCTATAATTATAGGTTCCACTTGGATGGATAACACCCGGGAATAAAGGTGTAGCTCCTAAAATACCTAAAGCGCCTTCGGTTTTTAAGAATGCAAAAAAAACGTCATCCTTTCTCTTGTATTTTTCAAAAATAACCTCTAAATCTTCAATGGTATCAATATCTCCAGCGTTGGAATTTAAAGCATTATCGGGTGTAGGCGAAATTGATTTTTTGGCTTTCTTAATTTGGTGTTCGGTGTATCGTTTTGAAAGTGGTTCAAACAACATATTCTGTTTTGGGGCTGAACCCATTAAGATGGTTTTTCCTTTTAATTTTCCGCTCCATTGTTTTTTTACCAGTTCCATATTGGCATAACTTTCAATCCAAACTAAATCGCCAATCTGCACACCGTTAGAGGGTTCTGTCCACGCATACGGGTAGGCCTGTATTTTCATGTAAGCAGGCTCGGTCATTTCTACATTGAATGAATTTACTTCCCAGCCCATACAATCGTCACAATAGTTTTCGAAATACACCTTGTCCATTCCCCAATTTTCCATTGTTTTCTTGGCCCATTCCGCCGCCGTAAAATATTGATTTGTTCCTGTTAACCGTGGGCCGTACACATCAGATAAATCTGTAATTAGATTCATAACCTGCGATTTTTGAAAGCCTTCTGTATTGATTTTAGCAAGTGCTTGTGGCAATGTTTGGCTTGTTGTCACAAATCCTATCAAGAGGAATGCAGTGATAAGTATTTTTGATATTTTTTTCATCCTTTATTTTTTAATTAATTGATTTTTTATATTGAGTGTTTTGGTTCATGTTTTAAGTTTTTCTAACTTCTAACTTCTAACTTCCAACCTCTTATCTCATTTCCCACCCTTTTCAATCCAATCTCTAACCCGCTGTTCCAAAACTGCTAGCGGCATATCGCCAGCATCCAAAATTATGTTGTGAAACGCTTTAATATCAAAGCCATCACCCAAGGCTTTTTCGGCTTCTTGGCGTAATTTTGAAATGGTAAGTTGCCCAATTTTGTAGGATAGTGCTTGTGCAGGCGTTACCATATAGCGCTCTATTTCTGATATAATAAAAGCCTCTGGAAAAGCTTCATTGTTTAGCGAATAGGTTATGGCTTCCTCCCGTGTCCAACCTTTAGAGTGTATTCCAGTATCTACTATCAATCGAATAGCCCTGTGCATTTCTAAAGTTAACATCCCAAAATATTGATAGGGATCTTGATACAATCCCAATTCTTTTCCAAGCGATTCAGCATACAAACCCCATCCTTCATCATAGGCTCCAGAATATGTAAACTTTCTAAATGGAGGAATGCGCTCGTTTTCTAACGCAAGCATTTGCTGATAATGATGACCAGGGATGGCTTCGTGTAAAAATATAGCCTCATCAGCATTTACATTATAAGCCGTAACATCGGGAATAGGAACATAAAACACACCCAGTCTTGAGCCATCAGGATTACCAGGATTGTATTGCGGACTTGCCGATTTTTCACGAAACGCCTCGGTGCGTTTAACTATAAAAGGTGTTTTAGGTTTTTTATCAAACAACTTTGCTAGCTGTGGTGCCATGCGTTTATAAATGCTATCAAAATTACTTAGCACTTGCTGCGGGTCTGTGTAGGGCATTAAGTCTTTATTGGTGCGTACGTGATTAAAAAATTCAACCAAGCTGCCTTCAAAATCGACTTGTTTTTTAACCAATTCCATTTCTTTTCTAATCCGCACTACTTCAGACTTTCCTAAATTGAATATAGAATCTGCCGATAGGGTAGTGGTTGTCCAAAATTCAATTTGGTTTTTATAATAGTCGGCTCCAAAGGGCAATACACCAATGCCTGATGTGGATCGAGCAGCTTCTAGATAGTCCGTTTTAAAAAATTCGGCTAATTTTTGATACCTCGGAATAATGTCCTCTTTTATAATGCTTTGGTAGGTAGTTTCAATGGGTGATTTTTCGGCTTCCGTAAATCTTTCCGGCATATTTTTTACGGGACTGTAAAACAAATGGTCTTCTACAGGGCCTTTTGCCATGGCCTCAAATTGAGGAATTATTTTTAGTACTATAGATTTTGGATGCACATAGCCTAATGTAATGCCTTCCCTCATATTCGCCAATGCGGTATCTAACCATATCGTGTAATCTTTAATTCTTTTTAACCAATTATCATAATCTTGGAGGGTTGCAAAAGGTTGAAAGCTGCTACCCGAAGCCAGTTGAGCTATATCCAGATTGACCGCTTCAAATTGGTTTATGGGTAAATACTTTATAAAATTGTGGTTGGCTGCCAGTTTGTTTTTAGAGTACCAGACCATAATATCATAATTTAGCTGATCTGAAGTATTGAGCTGGGCGCTGTCATACTGTTGAATTTTATCCAAATGTGTTTGATAATGCGCAATTTCTTTAGCTCTAAATTCATCGGTCAAGTTATTGGGCATCCTATCTAAATACTTATTAATACTATTACGATTTCCGTACAATGGGTTTAATGCCAAACTGCCTTCATAAAAACTGTCATAAACTTCTGAAATAGGAGGTAGGTCTGTTTTTTCAGCTTCCTTTTTTTTGTCGGCACAACTTGTTAAGACGAGTGCGAATGCGAGCAACAGCGTAATGGATTGGATAGTTTTCATAAGCGGTTGGTAGTAAGATTTTTATAGTTACCATCCAATATACTCATAAACGACATAGATTTGAAGTCTCTTTGTACGAAACGTACGTTTGACTGTCCGAAACTACCGTTATATTTACCGAGAGCGCTAAACGTGTAGCCGTAAAGAGTCTAAAGGCGTAGCAGCAGATGTTCCTTAATTGCTTTTTTGGTTGTTCTATTCTATTTTGAAATTGAAATTTTTAGGTTCAAAGTTTCAGGTTTCAAGTTTTTGCTATTTTTCTAACTTCTAACTTCTAACTTCTAACCTCTAATCTCATTCTTCCGTATTGTATAATTTCCCATTCTTTATTACTAAAAAGATGTCGTCAATATGTTCAATATTTTCTATAGGATTAGAATTTAAAAAAAGCAAATTCGCTTTTTTACCAACGTCAATAGTACCTTGATTTTTAAGAATCCCAGTGGCTTGGGCCGAATTTTTAGTGGCAGCAACAAGGGCTTCAAAAGGCGTAAAACCTGCTTCATTCACTAATAATTTCATCTCATGTTGAACAAATGTTTCTTGGTCTGAGTCGCTACCAGCAGCGATGAGTACACCCTTTTTGTGTGCTTGCTGAATTATTCTTTTTCCAATTTCGTATCGCCAAATCATTTTAGGACGGTTTTTGTATATTTCTAATACTGAAAATGTTGCATCTAAAACGACCTTGTTTTTAATCATTAATTTATACAGTTCTGAAAAGTCTAATTTTTCAAACGCTGCATCCCAAAATTCTTTTTCCTTTCCATTTGGTTTATGGTCAATCCAAGACTTTATTAAATTTTCACTCTCATCATTTTCGTAAACCAACATATTTGCGTGTGAAATTGATATCACACCACTTGCTATTATTTCAGATGGTTTAGCGATTTGCAATGCTGCGTGAGACCAAACAGGAATATTTTGTCTTTTTGCTTCTTCAACAATTTTTACAACTTCATTATTCGATAAATCTGCATACATTTTTATACCTGAAGCACCTGTGCCTTTGGCTTCAGCTACATCTAGTACCATATTAGAATTATCACCAATTGCTTTCATATAGGGCATTTTTCCGCTAATTCCTCCTTGAGCTGAAGCGATGGTTCTTGGGTCAGCAAAAAATGTTGAACCCGCCATTAAAGCCGAATAGTAAATATGTGGTGCCACTATATCGCCCACTAATGCATCTCTTGATAAACTGGCCAAGGCTCTCGCATCGCCAGCCATATCCCTAATCGAAGTGATACCTGTCAACAGCATTTCTTTTAATACCTTTTCTGCATTATCCCTTCTTTCTTCTGTTGGGTCTGTTGCAAAATGTACGTGTGCATCAATTAAACCTGGGAGTACAAATTTTCCTTTTAACCGTATGGATTGAACCGTATCAGTAACGCTATAATTTTTAGAAGGTAAAATGGCGGAAATTTCATCATTGTGGATTACGATGGTATAATCATACAGTATCTCATTTGTGTTTACGTCAATAATATTAACATTCTGCAACGCATAAGAGCTAAAACTGAATTGAGCGCTTGCGGTAGTGCTTATTACTAACAGCAGGATTGAGGTTAATTTTTTTAAATTTTTCATTTGGTAATTTTTCAAGTTCTTTGCGTATTAAATTTGTTTTTCTTGTTTATGGTTCTGTACTTTTTGATTCCAATTATTTATTTGGAACGTAAGTTTCCTTTAGAATTTTATTGATGATTAAATCTAATTCAACGAGCCTGTTTTTGCAGTCGACAACTCTATATATGTAATCGTCCATGATATTTTCAAATTCAATCTCTTGAAAAATCTGGAGTTTATCTATGGTAAGGTTGGTTTTGTTTTCCCATTTTAAATGACCATAAGCATCCACGTCTTTTAGGGCATATTTTTTTGTTAGATAGGGAAGTACCTCGTCATCAATTTTAATCAGCACTCTTGCAGACCTATCGTTTAGAGATTTCATCGTTCGTCCCCATTCATATATTAAATCTACCAATTCTTGATTATGGAGCAATTCCAACCGTCCTGATTGGATAAGGCCGGAAATAGTATTTTCGGATGGTCTGAAAATTGGAGGGTCAATTGCATAAAACAATAAACTATCAATATTATGATTGTTGATGAGCGCTTCGTCTTTGCCAATGAGGTCCATCAGGATTTTTAGTGTATTTGCACAACTATCAGATTCTTCAAGGCTTGTTTTGATGATTGTCTTGTTTTGTAAATATTCGTTATGAATGTTTCTTACAATGCCTTCTTCTTCAATTTTCAAGATGCGTTCTTGATTCCAATTATTAATACTCAATGCAATCAAAATCCCAATGACCACGAGGATGATTTCGCCGATGGCGTATTTTAGGTATTTGGATGTTTTGCCTTCTGCGAGAAGGTTTTTGCGGATGTTTCTGAAGATTTTTATCATTTTTTTTATTTTTTTTTGTCCCGTTAGGGACTATATCTTGGTAGCCGATAACGTGTTGTGTTTGTTTATGTGCCTTTAGGTACATTATATTGTGCGTTTTGATATGGCGTACCTAAAGGCACGCTGGTCGCCGTTTCGTTTTTTGCTACCGATATGTTGTCCCTAACGGGACAGTGCAAGTTCTGAAAACCGTTTTTGCGGATTTTACTGAAGAGTTTTATCATTGGTTAATGGGCGGTTATAATGAAGCATAATTCGTGATAATGCGATTGTTTTATGTTCTATTCTTGAGGTTTTCTACTTCTGTTATATGATTTTATTTTAAACTTTGAAATTAATTTTATAATAAGTGGTTAAGTACATGACAAAAATTTATTAACATCAAATTATTAAAAAAAGCTCCTTAAATAATTCCTCCCCTTTCTTCAAGGGGAGGTGCCGATAGGCGGAGGGGTCAATTTTAATAGTTATTTTTATGATATAAGATTATTTTTGTCATGTACTAAAAATAAGTGGTTAGCTTCATAGAAAAAAATAATGTGTATTAAGCTTCGTTTATTCTATGTTGAATCCTGCTTTTATAAATTCTATCGCTTTCAAATGTGCAGGCGTTTCAGTTTTAACAGACAGCCAATTAACTACATCATGGCCTACACCTTCGTTTATGAAGCTTTTAGTTGTGATGCCATTTTCTTTCAATTTTCGCATAAACAATTCTTCTTCTGCACGAGATGTTTCATATTCCCCCAAAATGTTGAATGTAGTGGGTAGTCCAGAGAGATTTTTAGACCAGAGCGGTGAGCCATAGTCACTTCTAACATCCTTTTCATTAGTAAAATACAACTCTTTACATTCCGACCAAGATGAACCTCCGCCATCAAGTGCAGCATAGACAAGTAGTTGAAACGTAAACTTTGGACCCGCTTTGGTATCTCTTGCTTTTAGTGTTGTGGCGGCAGTAAAGTAGGCTCCAGTACTTTCGCCGGCAATTGCAAATTGTTTGGTATCCAATCCGAGTTCTTTTGCGTGGTTCCAAATCCATTCGGTGGCATCATAAACATCATTGTGGGCATCAGGATATTTGTTTTCTGGAGCTAATCGGTACTTTATAGCAATAACATTCACATCGCTTTGCGTTGCCAAATACCTGCAGATTTCATCATGACTATCAAGACTTCCAGCAACCCAACAAGCGCCATGAACATAGATTAAGGTGGGTTTTAAATCTGTGCTTTTCGGTTTGTAAATGCGTATATCTATATCACGTCCAGTTAAGGGAATTGTTTTATTTACAACCGTTACCTCAAATTGGGTTGTGTCGGGTCTGATAGACTCCACTTGTTCCCTGAATTGGTTGATACTTTCTGGTGTGGATAACCAAGCCTCTTGGGATATACCCATTAAAGGCGTAAAAAGTAGCAACGCAATAAAAGCAGGGACGCATATTTTTTTTGATTTCATAAAACGGATTTTAAGATTGTGATTTAGTATTTTTATTTGGATTGTGTTGGGTTTTATAATTAATGTTGTAAGCAGTTCTTTCTAAATGTTTATTATGTTACTCCTTATCTAATTGTAAAATGGTTTGAAGCAACACGTTTGCTCCGTTTGCCATATCTATGGATTTAGTGAACTCTTTTGGCGAATGGCTGATACCACCGACACTTGGAACGAAAATCATTCCTATCGGTGCAATCAAGGACATTTCTTGTGAGTCGTGTCCTGCGCCACTTTGCATATATTTTGTACTTAAGCCCAAGTCTTTGGCAGATTTTTCGATGGTTTGCTGCAAGGTTCTATTGGTTAAGGCAGGTTTTATAGTATTGTCACGGTTTTCAAAACTGATTGTGGTCTTGGTTTCGGTGGCAATAGTTGCTGCCTGCTTTTCCATTTCTGCAAAAAGCAGTTCTATTTTTTCAAAAGATAAATCCCGAATTTCCAAACCCAGTATCACTTTACCGGGAATTACATTATAAGCTCCCGGCATCACCTCAATTTTGCCTACCGTAGCCACGTGGTTGCCTTCTGTTTTCAAGGCAATCGCGTTTACTTCAATTATAAATTTGGAGGCAGCGAGTAGGGCGTCTTTTCGAAGTTTCATGGGTGTAGTGCCTGCGTGGTTGGCAGCACCTTCCACCGTAACATCATACTGAACGATACCTACAATGCCTTCTACAATACCGATTTCAATGTTTTCTTGTTCTAAAATGCCACCTTGTTCAATATGTAATTCCAAAAAGGCCTTTAAATCTCCTTTTTTAAGAATAACATTTGAAATAGCATCTGGGTTGCCCCCGATAACCTTGATGCCTTCTGAATAGGTTAGACCCATTTGGCTTTTTTCTTGAAGACCTTCTTTGCTTAAATGTCCCACCATTGCCATACTGCCGATAGTGCCGCCCTCTTCATTGGAAAAAATGATGACTTCCAACGGATGATTGGTAACGATGTTATTTTCATTTAAAGTTTCCATTATTTCCAGTGCAGAAATAGAACCTACGCAACCATCATAATTGCCACCATCTGGCACCATATCGATATGACTTCCAAAAGCAATTGGTTTTAAAGTAGGATTTTTGCCTTTTCTCTTTCCAATAATATTTCCTGCGAAATCAATGGTGACTTCAAGACCTGCTTTCTTCATTTGGGCAATGAACCAAGCTCTCCCTTCGAAATCGCCTTTCGTAAAAGCAACGCGATAGCCTTTGCCATTTTCATCTATTCCAAATTCTGCAAGCTCAAATATTCTACTTTCTATGCGCTCCTGATTAACCCGTAATTTTTCATCCTTTTTGGATTGTCCGTGGGCGGGAATCATAAAACAGCCCAAAATAACAGTAAGGATGACTAATTTTTTTGTTTTCATAATTCGGTTTTTAAGTTTGTGATTTAGTATTTGTTTCATTGTGTGTTGGGTTTTGTAATGATTATTAATGGCATTTTGAACTGGCTTTAATTTCTTGATTAATGCTATTCGCGTTATTTATTTTTTACAAACTGAACCGTCAACGAATCTATTTTTGAAATTAATTTCTTCGAAACATCATCCCTATTTCCAAAAATTGCAATAGTTAATGGTTTTTTCAAATATCTTTTAGTGAACGTGTTAACCCCAAACCAGCTTCCAGAATGTTCAGCAATACTGTCGTTCACAAATCATCCCATAGCATAAGACATATTAGGTTGAAAAGATTTATCGGTTTTTATGTTATCATTTTTCTCAAATAGTAATTGATGTATTTCTTTAGAAAAAATTGAATTATTTCTTAAAGCATTGTCGTAATTAAAATAATCATCAACACTCATATAAATACCTCCAGCCCCTAAAAGCCCAGTTAATGGATGTCCGTCCATTTTATTCCAGTTGCCTAAACTGTCTTTATGGTAATAGAAAGCTCTTTCATCAATAGCAACCTTGGTGGAATCCCAATCTTTTAGAAAAGCATCTTCGGCATCTTCTATACCTGAAGTGTGGTTAATTAAATGTTTAACGGTTACATCCTTAAAGGTTTCATAAGGGAAGAATTTGTAGACTTCATCGTTCAAAGCTATTTTTCCTTTGTCCACAAGGCTTAAAATGGCTAAAGCCGTAAATTGTTTACTTACCGAACCCATTTCCATATTTGTAGAAGCGGTTATAGGTTCTTTGGTTTCAATATTTCTTACACCAAATCCTTTTCCGATAAGCATTTTTCCATCATAAGAAATCAAAAGCGCTACGCCTGGTTCATTGACATCTAAATCAATATTCAAAATTGAATCTATTTTTGCCTCGAAATGTGCCAATTCAGTTGCATTTGATTCCGGTTTTTTATCATTAGGCGATTTGCAGGATACAAATGCGAGGATGATAATTAATAGTAGTTTGTTCATAGTTTTTGGTTTTAATTTGGTACAAGGTTTATATATGTTGTCGGCAACTGGCGTTTCTTCATATTCTCAATTCAATTTCATAACAACCGATGACGTCAGATAAGGATTATCAAAATCAACTATGTCGCCAGCATTTTTTTCGGGAATTGGAAATAATCTTGCCGACAATGCTTTGTTGAAATATTTAATCGATAAAGAGGCTACATCTCTGTATATGCCTTCAATCGTTTCTTTAGAGATATCTCCTGCAACAGGAATCACATCCAGACCCGTTCCTGAAACGGACGAGAACAACAACAATTCCTCAACAGTATAATTATCTTCCATTGCTCTTTTGGCTAAAACCATATCTTCAATTATAGGAAGCATCAGCCCGGAATAACCACAAGATTTTACGTCTAAATTTTTGATGACCTTTGTAATTATCGCGCAAGCACTCAATGTGGTTGGACTGCCAAATGGTTTGCCTGTCAACGTCTCAATGGCTTGCCCAATACTTGCATCCAAACCTGGTGCAGGCGATGTGTCAATTCCGTCATAGTTCCAGTCCGAAGTTTGTAACTTTTGACCTATATTTTCAATGGGTTTAAATTGGTTGTTCAATTCATTTTTTAAATTGACTTCTGCGTTCTCCCAATCAGATGTTTCAAATACTTTGGTAATGAGATTGGGATATTCCAACCCGATAGCAAAACTGTTTTTTCCTTTATGATATGCGACAGGAAAAAAGGGTATTCCGTCTGGGCAATTTGCGGAAGCAGTAAATCTAAAATTCGCTTCGCCACCTTTACTGTTCTTGGATAGTGCAACACAAATTTCCGCTGCTGTTTTAATTGTTTTATTGTGTATTCCCAGACGTTCTGAAGAAATAGGAACACTAAAATTTATGTTGGAAGTCTCTTTAATCAATTTTACGGTCCATTCAGTAAGTTTTTCATCATATTGATTGCCAGATATTAATTCGCCAATAGATAGACTTATGCTATTTTTAACCACTATTTTGTCAATTTCTTTTAGCTGTTGTAGGGTATGTTCGGTTGGGGTATCAATGACTAATTCGTGTAGGTTTTGTGTAGAAATCCGTATATCCTGCACTTCATAACCCTTACTGATGTAGCTGTTTTTGGCTTTTTCTAAAAAAGTGATTGCATTTTTTATTGCATTTAAATCATCAAGATTTTCTAACGTGATACCTGCTGTAATTGTTCTGATTCTAAAATCAAAAGTTTGATTTGGTTTATCTGCACTTATAAGCAAAAGCGAAATAATTGAAAGGAATACTAGTTTGGTTAGTTTCATAGTTATGGTTTTTTTTAGGGTGTTGCCAATGGTGTTGTGCTTTTGTTATTTTTTCCCATTATTATTATCTAAAATTTTAATAAGTTTGATTGACTTTTTTTGTTTCATTTTCAGAAACAAAAGATGGTGGTGGCGGTGAGTCTTTTGTCCAAGTTCCTTGCCAATTTTCGTACTTCCAGACGTTATTATCTTTCACAAATATTGCAGTATAAAAAACTTCGCCAACATAAGTTCCTTCTGAAAATGCTTTAATGCGACCATTGATAATTCCAACATTGTCATAAACTTTTATTTGTTGGTCGAAAAATTCAAAACTCAAGATTTCAAGCATTTCAATTCTTTTTGTGTCGGCTAGAAATTCCGCCTTATTTTGAACAATTCCATCTGCATTTATAGTGAAGAAACTGTCAGAAACATCAGTTTTAAAATATTCGGCTGCATCTGTGAGGGTCAAATTTTTCCACATTTTTTTAAAAGCACTATCGAGTTCTTTTTCGGCAAGTTCTGAATTATTACTATCTGATTTAGTTGATTTAGATTTGTCTGTTTGAGAACAACTAAAAATTAATAATAAGCAGACAAAAGAAATTGATTTTAAAGAGAATATTTTATTCATAGTCATATTTTTGTGCCTACTCTAATCGGTTTTCGGCTTACTCCGTTTTAATCAAAATACCTCTGTTTAATTCACAACGTTGGTTTTTTCGCATTGCATACAACTTGAGTATATAAGAATAGTGATATTCCTTGCTGTGCCTGCCTGCCGACAGGCAGGCTTTCGTTATTTTTAGTACTGTAATTATTCATCTAATAGCTTTTTTACTTCTATAAATTCTTTTCTTAAATTATTATGAATTCGAAGTTGAGAGTTTGCTAAATAGAAATAATTATCAATAAGGTTTTCAAACTCTTCATTGTTAAGAAGCAATTCATTCTTTTCAGATTTGAATTTTGATGGACCAATATTTAATTTAGAATAATTGTTATCCATTTTTCTAAAGTTAAAGTTCTTATACAAAAATGTTTGTAAAACGTCAGCGCTATATTTGGCATTTATTTTATCGAATTCTCGTACATTCTCAATATTGGAACTTAAACCATATAATTTACTTTTTAAAATATTAGAATTTATTAATGCCACTTTTCCGGTATTTAATCCTTCATTTAAGGTTCCCGTTCTAAACTCAACTGTTACACCGGTTAGAATTTTATAAATTAAACTGTCAAGTGATTTTGAATTTTCATTGTTAACTGGTTCATTAAAGAGTTCGAGTATTTTTTTTGAACCCTTCATCCTATCCTGTATTTGTTCAATTGCATTAGTACTCAAATCAATGTTTCCGTTTACTTCGGTTAATAATCTTTGACTAAATTCAATTGATTCATTCTTATTTATTTTGTTATTGTTCCAGTTATTAATTGACAGTGCAATTAAAATTCCAATAACCACAAGAATTATTTCTCCAATGGCATATTTAAGGTAATTAGTTGCCTTATTTTCCTTGATGCTATTTTGTCTAATTTTTCTAAAGAATTTTATCATTTTTTAGCGGTTTTTGATAATGAAGCACAACTGTCTCGGCTATGAGTAGTTGCGTGGGTTAGCACTTAACTTTAAATGTACACACTAAGTTGGAAATTCCGCAGGAATTTTCAACTTAGGCGAGAACAAGCAATTACTTATAGCCATTGTTTTGCTTTCGTTATTTAACTTCCTTACTAATCTTTGCTAAAAGCATGATAACCTCTTCCTTAAAGTATATAAAATGATTTATTTTTTATTGTCTGTTCAACTCCATATAATCAAATACCAAATTACACAAGGCATTTACACCTGTCTTAAACGCACTATCGTCCATGAGAAATTGTGGCGTATGATGTTCTCCAACGGTTTTTAGATCTCTGCCTTTGCTCGTTGCACCAACGAAAAATAAAGTCCGGGTACTTTTTGAGCAAAGAATGAAAAATCCTCTGCACCTGTAGCGGCAGGGATTAACATCACATTTTCCTTACCAGCGGTTTTCTCCAAAGTTGGTAACATCAATTTCGTTAGCTTTTCATTATTGAACGTTACTGGAGTGCGCGTGGTATATGGAAGTTCAACTGTTGCGGTCGTTCCAGCGGCTTGCGCAGTCATTTCAACAATTTCTCTGATTCTTTTATATACAAAAGCCTCGTCTTCATTTGTAAATGTTCTGATCGTACCCAACATTTCTACTTGTTCTGGTATGATGTTGCTTCGATTTCCACCATTTATAGCCCCTATAGTTACAACTGCTGGGTTATCGGTCAATGTAATATTGCGACTTACAATAGTTTGCAGGCTTGTGATAATTTGAGCGGAAACCACTATTGGATCAATACCCATCCAAGGATATGCACCATGTGTTGGCTTTCCTTTAACGGTAATTTTCATATCACTGTTGCCAGCCATAATGCCCGCTGGTTTATAGGTGATTTTTCCAACTTCGGTTGAAGCATCCAAATGCAGTCCAAAAATGACATCTACTTTCGGATTTTCGAGAGCACCTTCCTTTACCATTAAAGAGGCACCACCTTCTTCGCCAAATGGTGCGCCCTCTTCGGCTGGCTGAAAGATAAATTTTACAGTGCCTTTTAAATCGCTCTTCATTTCTGAAAGTATTTCTGCAACTCCCATTAAAATAGCGACGTGACCATCGTGTCCGCAGGCATGCATTACGGAAGTTTCATTGCCATTATAATTCGCTTTTACTTTCGACGCATATGGCAAATCGTTCTTTTCTTCCACGGGCAAGGCATCCATGTCTGCTCGAAGTGCTACAACAGGACCAGGCTTATCTCCTTTGAGAATCCCAACAACACCTGTCACACCTACTTTTGTTTGTACATCTATACCAAGTGACTCTAAATGTTTGGCTATGAGTGCAGCTGTTCGAAATTCACGATTTCCCAATTCTGGATTTTGGTGGATATCGTGTCGCCATTCGATAACTTTCTGTTCGATCTTATCTGCTGCTTTATTAACTGCTTCACTGTGGTCGTTGATTTGGGCGAAAGTTAAAGTCGTAAAAAACATTAAAATGAACAACAATAAAATTTTTAAAGTGTCTTCAAGGTGTGATTGGTTGGTTTTAATTTTCATTTCTTTAATGTATTATAGATTAATTATTTTTTAAAAGAATTTTATCATTTGGTTAGTAGTTGGTCATAATGAAGCACAACTTGTTTATATAAGATTAGCGACTTTTTTAAAGTAGCCAAATTGGTAAACAGAGACTGTTCCTTCCAACCGATGGCTTTTTTAAAAATGTTTAATGATTTTAAAATTTTGTACATCGTTAATTGCATTATAGTTTTACATCTAATTATTTGATAATGCCGGTTGTTGCATACTTATACAATGAATGCCGCCACCTCCCAAATTCACGGCGAGGGCGTCAATCATAATTACTTTTCGGTTTGGGAAAACAGATTGCAGAATTTGCGCAGCTTTTTCATCTTTTAATTTTAACGCCTCGGGCATTCCTTCCCTCCAAATGGTTTGACCAATTATTACTTTGTTGGTAATTATAAAGTTGAGATAACTTAAGGCGGCCATTACTTTTACACTTTCGCCATCGGGGAACGTGCTTCCATTCTCGTAGTCAAGCGTTTTAATGTATTCATATACATAATCGCCGGGATTCATTGTATTGTAAATTGTTCCGGGAAGTGGCATTCTGATTATGGTAAATGGGTTACCATCTTGGTCGGTCGCTTTGGATAAAATCTGATAATTCTCCTCTAGTCGTTTGTTGTTTTCAAAAGCGATTGGGTCGTCCAATTCCGTGGGGTCTATTTGTGCCAAAAGGATGGTGGAATCATTTACAAAACGAACAAATTCATCTACGTGACCATTTGTGGTAACTACGGTATATGCTTTTGTTCCGTCCGAAGTTGTAATAGGGCCGAGAAAGGTATGGTCATCTTCAACCAAACCTTGTTTTAACCAGATTACTTTTTTTGTTCCCAACAATCGTTTGTATTCGGCTTCCATTTGCAGGGTGCCCATAGTTGGATTTCTGCCTTTTTCAACTGCTTCTGAAGTTATTAAAGTGCCTTTTCCATTGACTTCTCGGTTTCCACCTTCACTAATCATTGCACTTGAAATTACGGGCAACTTAAAATGTTCCGCAACCCTTACGTCATATAGTTCCTCCGTTTTGGTGTCAACGTCCAAAGTATCCGCATAGCCCCAAGAATTAAAATTAAAGTCTGCAATAGCAAATGTTTTTTGATTGGTTTCAACAAATATGGGTCCCATATCTCTTGTCCAGATTTCAAAAGATGGTATTACCAAAAGCTTCAGTCGTTTCTGTTCTCCGAAACGGTTTTTTAGGGTTTCTTTTGCTTGATTGAGAAGTTCTTTGTTTTTGCAGGTTACGACAACGTCTATATCGCCAATTAAAGCGTCTATAATTGAAAGGGTAACTTTTTGAACAGATTCACTTTCTTTATGATTGGTCGCTGGCCATATCAACCAAATGGCTTCTTGGGTGTCAAATTCTGCCGGTTGATTTATAACCACCAAATCATTATTTTTCTTTGGCGATGCGCACGAAAGTATTAGTAGTGCAAGTAGAATGCTGGTTAGGATTGATTTCATTTTATGTTTAATATTCACTGTTAGTGATTTTTTTATTCATTAGTCAGGAATTCAGTAACTAAAGAACTATCTTCAGATTCCATTTCGCAGGTCCAACTATCTATCCACCATCTTCCATTTTCGTAATGAACCTGAATGCTATTGAGTCCTCTAACATTAGTTTCAGTTTTTGGGTCAGTTCGTATTTCAAATGCACTCCAGACTTGCGCAATATGTCCATAGTTGCTAACCAATCTTTTAAGTTCTATTTCATAAAAATCTTCTTTCGGCGATAATCCGATTGGTATATATTCCGCTTCGAGCGTATGTGATTCCGCTTTGCCATTTTCATCAAGTCTCGTAATAACCGCATTTTTTGAATGAATATAGTTGTCTCTTTCAAATTCCCAAGGCTCACTACTCGAACCCGAAACAACATCATAATAGGCGTTTATCAGTGTGTCTATTGATGTTACATCTTTCTTGTATTTTTCTTCTTTCGTTTGTCCAAAAATTGAATGAAAGGCAAAAAATATGCTGATGGATGTAATTAGTATTTTCTTCATATTGATTTGTTTTAAATTTTTGTTTATGCGTTATAAATTAAAGTCCGAAACCTTATTTACTCGAACCATTAGATTTAAAATTGAGAATTTGTGTTTTTATGCTTGGGTCATCTGGAAAGGCCCATTGCTCCGCTATTTTTCCATTACTTATTCGATAAATTGAAACTTCGTATATTTCAATTTTAGCACCTGTTGCATCAATGCCTTCGTGCATTTTGGTATGCGTTGCTGTGGCTTTATAGCGCGTTACGACTTTATCTTTTTCTTGAATGATATCCACTATTTCTTCCTTCCAATCAGGAAAAATGGCTCGCCAATCTGAAACGTTTTTTTTAGCATCTTCCATGCCTGTCCATTCCTCACTTGTTAAATAATGACAAACAAAGTCTGAAGTTAGTATTTCGTCTAAATTGTCTATGTCAGCTCCACTCCAAACCTTGTGATATTCTAAAACAACGTCTTTGTTTTTCTCTAAAACCGAATTCTTATCTGTTGATTGGCAGCTAAAGAAAAGTAACAATGTAGTTATTAGTGTTAAAAATGCATTATTCATAATTCTCGGATTTGAAATAGTATTATTTTTCATACTTGTGCAAAACGGTCACATATATGCGGCGTGACAAGCTTTTGCTGGGCATGATCGTCATATACATTGTAAGCAACTATTTATTCTTTTTCAATATAAATTTCACCATTCTTCATCACGAAGACAACATTGAACATCGTACTTGAGAAGTCATATACTATGTCACCTTTTACAGCAATAATATCGGCAAATGCTCCTTCTTTTATACTTCCCAGTTCATCTTCTTTGCCCATAAATTTTGCTGATAAATATGTTGAGGATCTAAGTATGTCAAGTGGTTGCATTCCTTCTTCTTCATAAGCTATAAGAACGTTTTTTGCTGCTTCTCCTTGTGGCATTTTTAAATCAATATAATTATCAGACCCTGTTAATATTGTTACGCCTGCTTTAATGGCTCTCTGCAACCTATCCTGATATCTATCTTTATACCCTTTTGTTGCTATATCGGTATCTTCTTTGTAATCCATAATATCTAATACCTTTTTCAGAAGAGGTTTCGTAAGGTCTGTAGGGACTAGCGCGACACCTTTTTTTGCCATAAGTGTTAATGTTGTGTCTGAAATTTGATAACCATGTTCAATACCATCAACACCTGCGGTTACTGCCTCCCAAACCGCCAAGTCTGTTGTTGCATGAGCCGTAACCTTTTTGTTATAACGATGTGCCATTTTTACGATTGCCTTCATTTCATCCATAGTAAGGCTCGTATTGTTGGGCGAATTGTTAGCGCAAATCTTGATGATGTCTGCGCCATAGTTTACGTGAATCCGTACTGCATTTATGGCATCATCTACATTTTTGACTATGGTATATTCGTCTTCAATTACGTGTCTTTGGCTTTTTAGTAAACCGGGAACTTGTCCGCCTTCAGAAATAATAATTGGTCCAGACACAAACATTCTCGGGCCTATAGTGGTGCCTTCATTGATGGCTTTTTTTAAAGCTACATCAAGAAAAGGGCCTGAATCTCCTAAGTCTCTCACTGTGGTAAAACCTGCTTCTAGCCAAGTTTTGGCTCGGTTAGCACCTCTAAGCACTCGTAAAGCATCGCCTTCAAATAAGACTTTTTCGGCCATCGGATGTTTATCTTTAAAGTCGTCAAGAGACATCAAATGTGTATGACCATCAATTAATCCAGGTAAAACAGTATATTCTGTTAAATCAATAACTTTTACATTTTCGGGAATGGAGCTGTTTTTTCCTACTTCGGTTATTTTATTGTTTTCAATTTTAATAACATAATTTGTTAGGATTTTTCCGTTTTCAGAATCAAATAACTTTCCTGTCTTAATAAAAGTGATTTCATTTTTTTCAATGGATTGTGCAACTGTTGGTTTTGTGAAGAAAATAAAGTAACAAAGTATGCACACGTATTTTAATTGTCTTTTCATTATTTTGGTTTTAATTGTTGTTAACGGATACATTGTGTGCAGTCTTTATTTAATCTTTTCAACTTCTTTAAGAAACTTACTTATTACTTCATATACTTTTTCTGGTTGATCGATCATTGTCTTATGTGCGGCACCGTCAATAATTTCAACATTTGCATTCCTAGATAATTTTTGATATTTGTACATAGTTTCTGGTCTTGCTTCATCATATTCACCTGCCATAAAAAGAATTGGTTCGGTGATTTTGTATAGGTCAGCTGTCCTATCAAAATCCTTAAGGGTGCCAGTAATATTAAACTCCGTTGGGCCCCACATATATTCATAAATTTGATCGTTGAAACCGGGTACATTTTCACATTCTATGTTAGGAATAATAGGCCAACTCTTTCTGGACATGTGTCTAACATAAAACGAATCAGTTGCAGCAAGATACTGAGGTGCGTTGTAATTTTTTAAAGCTTCGTATTTAAAAATCGTGTCCTGAACATTTACAGGCAGTTGAGAAAGCAAAATTTTGGCATCTGCCATCCAATCAGGACTACTGATATGTGGGCTAGAGAAAATTACAGATTTCACCCCTTTCGGTTGCTTTGTAATCATGTATTCTATTAAAAATGTGCTACCACAAGAATGTCCCAATATGTGTAGATTATCCAATTCCAATGCACTTCTTAATAAGTCTATTTCATTCACAAATCGTTCCGTTTTCCAAAGGGTTGTATCAGTAGGTCTGTCCGAATTTCCTGAACCTAGTTGGTCATAGAATATTACTGGACGGTCTTTAGCCAATAGAGAGAATCCAGGGATCATTGAACAACTCCTCGAACCTGGCCCACCATGAAGAATTAATAGAGGAATTCCATCGCCTTCCCCCACAATTTTGTACCATATTTTACCACCTTCAACATTTACGCAACCTTCCTTTTCAATGATATTTTTACAAGACGAATTTATCAAAAGAGAAAAAATACACATTAGAGTAATTACTGTTTTCATAGTTTTTTATTTTAAAGTTATTCGTTTGTCATTTCTTTGATTGCACACAACTATTTTATATACCTATTATCGTACCTTTTTCCAAATTACCGGTGCAGCCAATTCCAAATTCGAGGTACTTGTTGTCGCATCATATTCTTGCCTAAAATCCAAGCCAATACTATCGCAAGCCTTGGTTACTAAATCTAAATAATCTTGGGGAATTATAGTGACTCCTTTGGTCTTTTTTGAATCATATACGTATTCAGGCGTGGCTTTATAGGCGTAAACTTTTCCTCCCTCAAAATTATATTCGGTAATCTTTTCGGTTACATCTATACGTTCGTAACCAAATTCATACAGGTCCATAGCTGCAATTTCTTGGGCTGTTACCATATACAAAACGGCATTCATTGCAGTGCCTTTTTTTGCGGTAATGTTTAAGTAAATACCCTTGCTAAAAAGCAGCGTGTCATTACCTTTAATATAGTAGCCATCATTTTTCAGTTCTTCTTCTGTATATCCCTTGTCATCATTAGAAGCAACGAAATCCCAACTTCTTTGAAAACCGTCAAGATGAACCAGATAAATGGAGTCCGTGTATGTATGTTTGAATACCTCTTCAGCTCTGTTAAGTGACATTAACGACCCAAAGCCAATCATTCCTACTTTGCCTTTTTCAATAACAATGGTCTGCTTGTTTGATGGTTTTTTACAGCTAATAAACAGGATTAAAAATGTGAAATAAAATATTAAATTTTTGATTTTCATTGGTTTGAATTTTTTTGTTGATATGTATGCTAACATAGGATAAACTAAAGTCGAAATCTAATTCGCTCGAAACAGTAGTTCTCGACTGTACTTGCCTGCTAAATTTTTCCCACTTAAAACATTTCATAAATACCGACATCTGCATACTTTGCCGCCGCCGATAGCAATTTTGTATATTCTTTCGCTTTAACGGAATCTCCTTTTTGTGCATACACAATCCGTAAGGCATTATAGACATACGCACTTTTTGGAAATCTTTGTAATAGTGTCTGATATGTTTCTACCGCGTCATCATATTTTTCGGCTTTTATCTGCGCAGCGGCAAGGCTCATGGCTACTGGTCTTGCATATAAGGGAGGCTCGCCATAGCCAAGATCTGCTTCATTTTTGTGGGCCTTTTTCAACAGCATCAGTGCCTGTTCGTAATGTCCCTGCTGACTTGCAATGTAGCCTTGAAGCTCCAGACTTGCGGTGTTGATGGTATTTTGATAATCTTGATTAAGGGTGCTTTCCTTATCCATTTGTTTGGCATTTCTCCATAGCAAAGCATCTAAACTGTTGGAAGCACTTATTGCCATGGATACATCGTTTTTATCCAGTGCCGCCATACCTTTTGTAAATAAGGTAAGTGCTTTTTTGAATTCCATATTTGAATGACTGAATACAGAATCATTATCCACTATCTGCTCAAATTCTGCGGTGGCTTGTTCCCAATTGCCAAACGCCATTTCCATCTTTCCTGGAGCCAATAAGCCCTGATGGAAAAATCGACCATCGTAGATGTCTTTTCGATTTTTGGAAATGGGCATTTTTTTGAGTCGTTCGGCGTAGTATAAAGCTTCTTTGTGCCTACCGTCGTGAACACAATTATTGATGAGGTAATTGATGTTGTGAATGTAATTCCAATCATCTACTTCCTCTATCCCTTCATTTTTCATATAAATAGAATCTACTTTTACCGCTGCCACAAAGGCATCGTGGGCCTTTTTGTAATTACCTACCCGATTATAAATGTGGCCGGGCATATGCACAATATGGCCAGAAGCGGGCGCAAGTGCTGTAAGCGCATCGGCGCTGGCGAGTGCTTCTTCAGGGCAGCAATTTTCTTTTAAGTGAATCCAGTAATGATGGAATGCGTGGCTATTGGGAGCAACCCGTTTCACATCTCTTAATAAAAACTCGCTGTACATTTGGCCTTCAATGGGTTTCATATCTGTATCAAAACCACTCATTTTGTTTAGTGCCAAAAAAAGTTTTGCCTCTACATCATCAGGAAATTTATGGATGATAAGTTCCCATCTTTTAGCTATTTCAGGATAGGCTTCCTGTTTTAATGAATCTTTTAAAAGTGCGATCTCTGCATATAGCCTTTCGTGTTCATTTGCTTTTGGTAGTAATTTTTTTATTTGCTTTATGGCATCTTCCATGTTGGATTTGAAAATGCTGTCCTTGTTAGGTGTCGGCATTTGCAATAATCCCCAATAAGGCATGATGGCAGTGGAGTCGTTGCGAATGGCTTCTTTGAAGGCGCGATAGGCTTCAAAATCCCAAAAGTCGTGCAATAGCGAAATGCCTTGATTGAAATAGGCCTGTGTTTTTTCGGAGGTCGTTTCAATCTTTAATGTGGAATTACCTGCACCTTTCATAAGCTTTGGTGGCGGAAGGTTGTGCACATAGATGATTTCTGACCGAGACGCCAGCATGTGGGTAAGATGGTTATGGCTTTCTGCGGTGGCATCGTCCGTTTTATGATGCTCGTGCTGTGCAAAAATAATTAGAGGCAATAGTGCTACTGTGATGAGAAAAAGTTTTTTCATATTATTTTTTAATTGTTTCATTATTACATTTTGTAAACCTCCAATTCAATCTCTATCAAAAATTCCGACAATGCCAATTCTTTCACGCCAAGCCAAGATCCTGTTGGGAATTGTTTTTTTTTTTAGATTTCAGCTCTGTAACCCGACAATTCTAAAAATTTGGGCATGTTTGTAGTGAACACATTTTCCACCACAACATCATCGAATGTGCATCCGTAGTGTTTCAATACTTTATCTAAATCTGCATAGCAATTTTTCATCTGTTGTTCAAAATCGCCTATGGCAGTTGGGTTCCCATCATCGTCCATACTGACAGCATCAGAGATTTTGATGTCGTTACCGATTTTCACGGCGTGTGAGTAGCCATAGGCCTTTTCTACGTCTGGACGGAGAAGAAAATAGTCTGGTGTTTCATTTCCAACAATGGTTGCGGTGGATTCAGATTTTTCTACTGTTGTTTCCGTCTTGTTTTTTTTCACTACAGCTTGATATTGAAATTGCTGCCACTAAAGCGATTGCCATTGTTATAAATTTTGTTGTTTTCATTTTCGAATTGATTTGAATGGGTATCTTTTGAATAATTTTTGATTTTTTGTTCTTGCAAATTAGAAGTTGAAACTCTAATCTGCAAGCAAATGATTAATAGAGTGTTATATGGTTAAATTCTTCAAAGTGCCACCAAAATGCCGATAATTGCTGTTACCGGACCTCGGCAAAGTGGTAAATCCACGCTCATTCGTTATTTGTTTCCTAACCATACGTACCTTAATTTAGAGGATATCCAATTGCGTTCTTTTGCGCTTGAGGATCCCAAAGGATTTCTTTTCAATGCGGGAAAAAATGCCATCATTGATGAAATACAATATGTTCCTGATCTTCTTTCTTATCTTCAAGTGATCACCGATCGTGAAAAAATTCCGGGCCAGTTCATCATTTCCGGTTCACAAAACCTCCTTTTAATGGACGGTATTTCCCAAAGTCTTGCCGGAAGGGTCGCTATTTTCAACCTTTTGCCTTTTTCCTTGGAAGAAATCCACACTACTGATGATGCGTTAAAAACCTATGAAGATTATATTCTTCAAGGATTCTATCCGCGTATTTATGATCTTGACCTAAACCCCAACCAATGGCTCAATGATTATATCAGAACCTATGTGGAGCGCGATGTGCGACAAATAATCAACGTTGGCGATCTTAACACCTTCCGCCAGTTTCTCGAAATCTGCGCTGGCCGCATCGGTCAATTGGTTAATTTTTCCGAGATTGGCAATCTTATAGGTGTATCATATAAAACGGTTTCCAAATGGCTGAGCGTCTTGGAAACGAGCTTTATCATTTATACCCTTCGTCCTTATCATCAAAATTTCAATAAACGTATTGTAAAATCTTCCAAACTTTATTTTTATGATACCGGTTTGGCCTGTGCGCTTCTCAATCTTCGCAATTCGGATGATCTAAATCAGCATTTTGCAAAAGGTGCTCTTTTTGAAAATTTCGTCATCACTGAAATCTTCAAAAATCAGCTTAACAAAAACATTAGGCCCAAAAACTATTTTTGGAATGCCGCCGGGGCTTATGAAATCGACCTTTTGATAGATCAAGGTCCTAAACTTGTTCCCATTGAAATAAAATCTTCCCGTACCATTAATTCCCAGTTTTTTGCGGCCTTCACTTATTTTCAACCAATTTCCGGTGCACTGCCAGAGAATAGCTATGTGATTTATGGTGGTTCCGAAAAACAGACCCGCAGCATTGCGCAAGTACTCGGTTGGGAAAACCTGAATGAAATTCCGTTGTGAGCTTAGGTTGTTCGATGGCCTAAGCCTTGTCCGTTCCCTGTGAAATTTGTTTTTATTCCCATTTTTATTTATTGGTTACTTTGTTTGATCATGAACAGGCAGTGGCTCATTGGCGCTCCACATGCCATAAATGGAAATCCATCTTCCTGTCTCATCGCGCCTCAATAGTTCTGTAAATTTTCCAATATCCGTAACAATGGAACCATCTTCGGCTTGAAACTTTAATTCAAAGGTGCCAATTTCATAACCCAGATCACCATCACTACTGGCATCGATGGTTCTTACCTTGGCATCCACCAAACCAGCATCTATGGCACCTTGCCAATAATTTTTAATGTTTTCCCGCCCGGTAATTATGGCTTCGTTTGGAGGTAGGAGCGATGCGGTTTCGCTGTAAACGCTTGCTGCTGCCGTGGCATCTTTTGCCAATAATGCTTTAACAAAATCCCGGTTCATCTGTCCAAGTTCCTCAACAGTTGCAGATTTAGGCATTTGCATACCATTTGTTTCGTTTTCGTTTTGTTTGCAGCTTGTTATGCTTATAAAAGCGATTAAGACTACCATGCTGATAATTGTTTTCTTTAAATTTTTCATGTTTAATATATGTTTAATGGTTATTAAATTACTAGCCAGCTACAAAGCCCCATCCATTTTCAAAAAACCGCTTGCGCTAGCTTCCATAATGCTACGGGTAGCAGGTGCTGTTAGTGCTATCTTTCCTTCGGGCCTTTTTTTGTGATTTGTGGGTTTCATGGGTGGTTTTTTTATTGATATTAGTGTTCAACAGCACCTACCAAAAGGGTGGCGCCTCCAGTTGCGAAATTGGAAAGATCGTTAGCTGTTGCTTGTCCTTCAGGAGAACCCATCGCTTTTTGCATGGCTTCCGGACTTTTATACCAAAATTCGGCCATACGGTAATAGTCTGGTTTTGTGCCATCAGGACCATTTAAAAATTTGGTAAGCTCTAACTTTTCATGCCCCGTCATTTTTGCTGCTTTAGGCAAATGCGTATGGGCATAATAATTTTCAAAAGCTGAAACATCTGTTGGATGTGCGTAAAGTACTGTTAGTTTAATCATGATCTTTGTTTTTAGTTTTTTTTCTTATCTATATGATCCTTAAAAAATTAATAGGTGTTTATGTTATAGGCAATAGTGCAAACCATTTGGCAAATGCATCCCATAAAGGAAAGCTTATTTGAAAGAAAATTAAATAATGGAATATTATAAATAGTATTAACAAAGTAGGGAAAACCCATCTGCCGCTTTTTTGTTTTCTTTCTATAAATATTAGTGAAACAATAAGTGCATACATGATGGCAACGGTAATTGCCAACCCAAGGAAAAAGTCAGGTTCCGGCAAAATAGTAAGGATAATAAAACGGCCCAAAGTAGGTTCAATAAACACAATGCCAGTGGCTATCATGGCCCGGGCATGAATTTGGACGTTATGCCTGTGCCTAATGGCTATGCTGTACATTATGCCTATTATTACTACATCTTTTGTTTGCAACCATAAACTTGCGCCTAGGTTTTCAGTTATTTGCCCACCTATCCTATAATGTTTCAAAAGTATTACCGATATAAAGAACAATGGCAAAATGATATAGCTTAACTTACCGATCGATCTATGTATGGCCAATTTCTTTTTTCTGATTAAAATGGGTTGGGTTATCAATATTACGACCCAAAGCGACGCCATTACCGCATGAAAATGGAAGTACATATTAAAGTTTGCCGTTCCGTCCATGTATTTGGAAAAGTACGAAGGCCAAAACCCCAATAATACCAAAACAAGCAATCCTATAAAATAATATCCGGATTTTTCAAATTGGATTTTTCGTGGACGCTTGATTTTGTTAGTGGATGCTTTCATTTTTGGTGGGTTTTAATGGTAATCAATATATAGTGGTTGTATATGGTTTTTAAATTAAAACTGTTGTTGATATACTTTGGGGAAGTATAATGTAATAGTATAAATATAATTTAAAGAGGCTTGAAAAGTCTATTCTTTGTCAAACTGCCCCAAAAGCTTTCGGGATTGTTATGGTTTATTTTATAGCAATGGCGGCACTTGTGGGGCCGATTAATGGCATAATGGAAGTTTTGGAAAATCCAGCGGCAACGCATAGCTCCTGGAAATCTGAAAACGAAAAGTCATAACCTTCCGGAGTTTCTATGAGCATGTTCAGCGACATTAACAACCCGAAGTGGTTTTCCCGCCTGTCGTTGTCTATAATGTTTTCTATCACGACAAAGGTGCCCCCTTTTGGTAATGCATCATAGGCTTTTTGTACGAGCATTCTTTTGTCTTTTTTACTCCAATCGTGAAGCACGTTGCCCATAGTGATGACATCGGCTTTTGGAAGATCATCCACAAAAAAATCGCCAGAAACTACCTGAACGCCATCATTCAGATGCATCGTACTGATAACCTCTTTAGCTATTGGAGTAACTGCTGGCAAATCAAAACTTGTGCATTTTATATGCTTATTGTGCATGGCCACTTGTGCGGAAAGATGCCCGCCGGCACCACCAATATCGCAGAGCGATTTATAATTGGAAAAATCGAACTGCTTTGCAAACGTAATAAAATTGCCCATTTGCACACCGGCCATACCGCTTACAAATTCCTTAAGCTTTTTTGGGTCGGCGTAAATTTCTTCAAAAAAAGGTTTGCCTCCGTTTTTGGTCTCATTTTGTGGCAGCCCCGTTTTTAAGCCCGCTTCCAAATTGTTCCAGAATGGATACAATCGATTGTTGCACATTTCGAGAATACCACCAACATAGGTTGGCTTGTTTTTATCAAGAAATAAATTGCTATCGAGCGCATTGCTGTAGATTGCCGTAGTCTTGATTCCAGTACGTTCCAAAAAAGCCATAGCTACCAAGGCATCCAGAAAATCGTATAAGCTTCTGTCGTGCAATCCTAAGTTTTTCTGAATATCCTTACCAGACATTTTGTCGTCTCCCAATACGGTGAATAAGCCCATATTAACAGCGGTCAATAAGGTTTTTGAATTAAAGAACCCCGTACCGGTTTGCAAGATTTTTGACGGATTGATTGGTTGTTGTGTTTCCATTATTTATTAATTTAGAGTTAATTATTTTTTCAAATTTTATGACATCTTTTTATCAGTACAAGCGATACAGCAAACCCCTGTCCTGCTGCGTGACTTGGAGAAATTGAGATTCCAACACGTGCATCTTACATATTTTGGTATGAGTTCCATTTTAAAAACTAAAGGCAGCTTAGGTGGTTAAAGCTGCCTTTAAATTAAATAAGGTTATTTAGCATTTAATAATGTTGGGCTGTAATAGATCATTTCAGCAACAATTTTTCCATCGGCATCAAAGCTATCGCTAAAATGAAAAGGTACAGAAATTTCTTTTTTGTCCGATTTGCGTATCAAACGGTAGTTCCACCATGACAGCACTTCACGGCCATCGCCCATTTCATATTCCAAATAATCGGGATATCCTATCATATCGATACTAACTATTTCATAATCATCCAAAAACTTTTTCCACATAGGTGTAATTTCAGCTTTGGTAAGCGATTTCCCAAGTTCAGTATTGATATCAGAGAATCTGGCATCATCAGAATAAAAGCTCATGGTTTTGTCAAGGTCGCCATTTTCATAGGCATAAGTTAGTTTACGAACCGTATTGATGTTGTCGTGGTGGTTGTAAATGGTGCCATTGGTTCTGTTAGAAAAACTGCTTCTTATTTCATCATTAATACTTTCGTTGCTATAGCTTATTACGGTCTGTATTTTGTTGTCTTTGTTTACAACATACAGTCGGTGTATGGGCATATTGACTTTAACGCCCGTTTTTTTGTGAACGCCTTTTAAATCTTCCCAAGTTTGCACCCAGACCACATCTTTTTGATTGCCTTCTTTATATTCCAAGGCATCCGGATAAGCACCTTTGCTACGGCTAATGGAATAATAATCCAAGGCATCAAACCAGCCTTTTGCTCCTTTAGAGAACGATTCTTTATCTTGCCCTTTGTCATTGGCATTTATACCTACGCCATTATAGGCTTTAAAGTCATCGGCCAAATAACTGGCAACTTTATCGGTATCGCCGTTTACAAACGCCTTGGTCATATTTTCAACCACGGCAATTGCAGGATGGTCAATATAAATGGTGCCATTTTTTTTCTGCCCAAATGTTGTAAGAATACCTGTTAAGGCAAGAACGAATAATAATGTTGTTTTTTTCATTGTTTTTGATTTTAAGAGTTAATTAATTATTGATTTATTTTTATTGAAAATTTTAATTTGAATATTCGTTTAATGTTGATTTTACCGATTGGAACGGTAGGCCCAATTGGCGTTCTGCCAACTGGTTTTGATAAATGATTTTTGGTTGATGTTTTGGAGGTTTTCCGTTCAACATCAACGAAATATCCGAAACAGGATAGCTTTCACTGCTCAATAAGTAGTTTTTGCCATGTAAACCAGAAATCGTTGCTGCTTTATATACCCCTTCTGCTACATCTTTAACATCAACAATGGCCATTTCAACATCTTCATCATAAAGCATTTGTACGAACGGATTGGGCGCAAGATTATTTTTGATCAGATACTGTAAACCTGTTGAAGTGGAATCTTCTCTTTTTGACAAGGACTTTCCAAAAACGCCTACAGGTGATACACTTGTAATTTCATAATCGAGGTTAGGATGTTTTTTGATGAAATCATTAACCGTTTGGTTCGCAATAAATTTTGCCTGCGCATACGGATGGCTCTCTGTGCTCATAAAAGGGGTGTCATTTTCGTTAAAGGTGTCGGTAGATGATTTTCCACCTGCGGGCATTGGGAAATTGGTGTTCCAGGCAGCTACCGAAGCTATTAGAACCACTTTGTCGATAGTTGGTGTTTCATTAATGACTTCCAAAAAATTTTCAGTGCCCTTTATGGTGGGGTCGAAAAGTTCTTTTTGCGCATCTTGCACGTCCAATTGAAACGGTGTGCCTCCATGGATTACAATATCACAATCTTTTACAAACTCTTTTAATTGCGTTTTATCTTCAACATTTAATTCGCTGATGTACAAATGATCGGAAAAATCAAGACCCATCAAATGTTCGTATTTTTCCTGTTTTGAAATATCGGTGGTAGAAACTTTTACCTCAAATCCGTTTTCCAAAAATCGCTTGGTAATATGGCTTCCTATAAAACCAGCACCACCAATAATGCCTACTTTTTTCATGTGTTTATATTTATTGTTTTTTTAACGGTCATCCCGATAGCTATCGGGACTGTTCGCTATTAATCATTCCCTTGAGTGATAATGCTTTTAACATGCTCGTTTCATGATATTTTTGATTAATTAATAAAACAGGCAGTTGGCAATAGCTTGAGTGACTAATTCAAAAAAATTATAATGAATAACTTTTTGTTACTATTGCCATATTCTCTCCCAAAAATCCGCCTGTTTTTTTTGTTAGTGTTCTTTAATTTGTTCAGGTATGCCTTTAGTAGCTTCTACCTCTTGGATATCCATCATTAACTTTGAGACATCCCAATAGCCATCTTCCCTAACAATTTTGCCATCAATAAAACGTGCCGTAATATGTGCAGGAATTATATAAAGTTTGTCATTGGCTTTTAAATTAGCTTCCCAATGCCCCCAAAAGTTTACCCAAGTTTCACCTTTATCAGTTACAACCATTTCATATTCCACACTCTCCGGGTCGTATCTCCATGATGAAAATAGTGCAGCATCTTCTTTATTTTGAGCAATTAATTGGGCTACGGTTTGTGCCTCTTTTATGGTTACGTTATTTAATATTTTGGAGGTATCTGCATAATAACTTGCCATGGCGTTCCAATCTTGCTTTTCGTAAGCTTCGATAACTTTTTTATAGGAGTCTATTTCTGGTGAATGCTGTGTGTAACGTTTTTCTTGTTTGTTACAAGCTGTGAATAGAACGATTGCAAATCCTAATAGGAATAATGTTTTCATTGTTGGTTGGTTTAAAACCCCACAACTCTAAATATCAAAGAAATTGTGAGGTTGGGTTTTGGTTGGTTGTCTTTTTGCCGTGATATGATAATGGACTTGTTTTTTTGTTTCCAAAATTGATGATTTTTAACAAGTTGATTAATAAGGATCACTATATATTCTGTATCTAAGTAACTAATAATCAAAGTAAAATAAAAGTGGTTTAGGACGAAATACGTGGTTTACTGTCCGAACACTACTTTTAGTTTATCGAATGCCATCTACAAAATTTGGGGAATGAAGTCATCTTGACTTTTTTTAGCAATTGCAATTTCTGGCGGTTGTTGTTATAACGTTTGTTTTATATCTTGCAAGCTGCGGATCGGACTATTTCCAGGCCTCATAAGAATGCCTTTTTTTATGTTTTGTCTTAACCACAAGGCAAGGCCAGAAAAATGCCTTTTCATTCCAGGCAAACCTCGGGGTATCAAAACCCACTGGTAGGAATGGGGTCTTAAAAGTATAGTTCTATAATTTAATACATGACAAAAATTGGTGGTATGTTTGGTTGTCGGTTTCAGTCTGGGCGCTCCCGATAACTATCGGGACGAAAACGTTGGAAATTTCGTTTTTAACAGCATTTCAACTTTAGCCTATTTTGAGAGATAACCGAAAAGGGCCCAGAATATGGCACTTTTTAATTTTTGCCATGTACTTATATATGGTTGGTTAAAATTATTGGTTACTTAATTCTTCTTCCAGAGTGTACAAATAGCTCCAACTGGAGTCCAAAGAGCTGCGGAATTTATTTCGTGTTTCCGTGGTTTTTGTTTTGCCTTGAACCGCTTCATAAACTTTCCATACGCTATCAACATCAATATCCAAATCTGCATAACTTTTAAAGGGTGTGGATACAATATAGTCGGCTTGGTCTGGCGATCCACCCATAAAACGATACCAATAGCCTCTATTGTCCCCTTCTTTTTTAATTAAAGCAGCTGATACATCTTTAACAACTTCATCAAAAATTGTTGAGTTTTTTACTTTGAAACTAGATACCCAAACAAGTTTTATACCTTCCATGGATGCTTTTTTGCTCCACTCAGGCATGTACCTGGTGGTATTGAATTCAGTACTTTCAATATGTGGAATAATAAAATCCAGGGCAATGGCTCTGCACATTTTACTGGTTTCATCCGGTTTATCCATTTCTGCCCAATTTGCTAGCCTTCCAGACAGCACATAAACATTGCCTTTTCCTTGAACGCGATGCCATACGTTCCATTTATCGGTACCATTGTTCTCTTGGTAGCACTTATTCCATTTTTTAACGCCTTCTTGGAAATTGGAGTCATGGCCAAATTTTATGGTGAACTCGGTCAAATTCAACATAAAACTTTCTTGATCTTGTGATTGCGCTGTTAAGGGAAGCATGATGCATAGGCCCATGACTGCTAAAGCTGTTTTTAAAATTCTCATGATTACTTGTTTTTAATGGTTAATTATTTCTCTAAGTAACTCACAATCAATTTAAAATAAAAGGGGTTTAGGACGAAATATGTGGTTTACTGTCCGAACACTACTGTTTGTTTATCAAAGCACATTAGGTAAATTGATAGTTGAAAAATCTATATGGTTTGCAACCTGTTGAGCAATTCCTCTTTTAAAGACTTGCTTACAGGGATGGCTTTTTTAGCGATTACAATATGGCTTGTGGCAACTTCATCAATTTGGGAGAGGTTGACGATGAAGGAGCGATGTACCCGTATAAAATGTTTTTGTGGTAATTTTTCGTCGAGGTCTTTTAACGTCATTACCAATAAATATTCTTTTAGTTTTGAGTAAATACGGCAATAGTTGCGTTCTGCTTCTATATAGAGAATGTCTTTAATATCCACTCTCACCATTTTTTCAAAATGCCTGACAAAAATGCTATCGCTTAAAATAAAAGGATCTATTTTTTCTGTTGAAGGCGTTGCTTGTTCTTTTTCAGATTTTACCCTGTTTATGGTTATTTCTATGGCGCGCTCTAAGTCTAATTTTTTGAAAGGTTTCGATATAAAAGCGTAGGGATTGGTAGATTTTGCCCGGTTAAAATGGGCTTCATCAGCATTGGCGGTTAGGTAGATGATGGGAATATTATATGTTTTTTGCATTATTTGAGCCGTTTCAATACCATCTATTTTGCCTTTTAAATTGATATCCAAAAGTAAAATATCCGGTTGCTGTTGCTCTATATGCACCAAGGCTTCTTCGCCTCTTGGAATGATGCCGGTTACTTCATAACCCAATGTGGTGAGTTGTAACGAAATGTTCGCTGCTATTATCATTTCGTCTTCTACAATTAATATTTTTGTTTTTTGGGTCATTTATGCTGCTGTATTTAATTTAAAATGGAACAGAACAGACGTGCCGTTTTGGTTTTTTTCCATCATTTCACCATTAAGTTGTTGGGTGAGTAATTTTATGAGTTGCGAACCAAAACCAGTGCCTTTGGGAGCTAATCCGGCTGTTTTACCAATGCCATTATCAACAACTTTTAAAGTTAAGGTTTCTGGGTTGGATTTTGATAAACTTATTAAAATATTTCCTGAAGCATTTTCAGGGAACGCATATTTTAAGGCATTGGTAAGCAGTTCATTTACAATCAACCCGATAGGCACCGCCGTATCAACATCCAATTCCAACCGGTCCATGGCACATTCTATTTTCACTTTATCGTCTGCATTAAACGTATCTAAAATACCTTCGCCCAAATTAAGAAAATAGTCTTTCATTTCGATGCTTCCCAAATTTTCGCCTTGATATAACTTTTGGTGGATGATGCCCATGGACTGTACCCGGTTTTGGCTGGCAATCATGGCATCCTTGGTGGCGGAATCCTCCAATTGTGCCGATTGCAAAGCAATCAAGCTTTTAACGAGCTCCAGATTGTTTTTTACACGGTGATGGATTTCTTTTAGCAACAGTTCGTTTTCTGCATTTCGGATGTCCAATAAATTGTTTTTATCCTTTAGCTCATTATTTGTTTTTTCAAGCTCAAAACCGGATTTTCTCTTAAGCCTATAATTACGGTACACCAACCCCAATAAAAGACTTCCAATTATCAGAGCGACAATAAATAGTTGTTGTTGCAAGTGTTTTTGGCCCAGTTCTTCGTTTTGCTTACTTAAATCTGCTTTTAATTCATTTTCGCGCAAACTTCTTTCGTTCGTTTCCCTTTCAAAATCAAGTAATTCTGAATAAAATTGTTCTTTGTATTTTAATGCGTTTATTAAATCCCCCTTTTTTTCGTACGCTTTACCAATATATAAAAGTATATCTATGGCTGGTTTTGCGTTTTTATGCTCTAAATGGAACTCCCTGGATTTTTTATAATAAGCAATTGCAGAGTCATATTTTTTATCGTTAAGGTTAAGATCGGCAAGTAATCCAAAACAGTACGGATAAATACTGGTATCTTTATTATAGGTTTCAATAATTTCAATGGATTTCATGATGTTACTTTTGCCTTCAGCATATTGTGCTGGACTGATGCTATCTTTTCCTGTTTGCGGATAGGTAATTAATTCGCGGCCAACTTTGGAATAATACCATGAATAAGCGTACGGAGTTGGGTAATCTTTTACAATAGACTTTAAGTTTGCCACGTAATAGCTGACCGAGTCATTGTTTTTATCTGTATGAAATGAAGTCAAGAACAAATTTGTGGTAAAAAAGTGCCAGTTATTTTTATTTGAAGGATGGGTTTTGTAATAATTATAACTTTTAAGTAAATATTGATGTGCCATTTCCAGTTCATCTTTAATCCCATATTTGTAGTGAAAAACACCTTTATACATAGATATCCTTGCTTGTACATCTTTATTTTCCTTTGATTTGAGATAGTCGAGCGCTTTTGTAAATAATTCTAAAGATTCTTTTTGGCCAATCACATCTATTTTTATTAAAATTGCCCATAATGCCAGATAGTCAAATTTCAGGATCCGATATCTATCTACCGCGTCAGGTAACTTTGAAACAAACTTCCATCCCGTTTGTGCATTCAATTCCAATTGATCATTTGAGGTTGAATAAATGATCATATCCATGTAAATGTTCCCTAATTGCTCTAAATGGTCTATTTTATTTTCATTTAGGCCATGTATAGCTTTATTAAAATAGTAGCGACTACTATCTTGATTGTATTGGGGCATAAAATTAAACCACAGTGCTTTATTTTGATATGTTTTACTTTGGTTTAAAAGCATATCGGTATCATTTTGCCCAAAGGCAAAGTTAATTACAAGAACTAAAAAGAGGCACGATTTTCTTTTCATGTGTTTATGCTTATTGTTTTTTAACGGTCACATGGTTCTTCCATATAATCATTCCGTTGGGTATCAAAAACTCGTTATGGAAGTTTCATGTGTTTATGCTTATTGTTTTTTAACGGTCACATGGTTCTTCCATATAATCATTTCGTTGGATACCGAAAACTCGTTATGGAAGTTTCATGTTAAATTGGCTATTCTTTTTTATGGTTTTTGAATGTATGAAAATTCATATTTTGGTTGTTTAAGCTGCTGCATGTAATTTAAAATGGAACAAAACAGAGGTGCCGTTTTGGTTTTCTTCCGTCATTTTACCGTTAAGTTGTTGGGTCAATAATTTTATAAGTTGCGAACCAAAACCGGTGCCTTTGGGCGCTAATCCGGCTGTTTTACCAATACCGTTATCAACAACTTTCAACGTTAAGGTTTCTGGATTTGATTTTGATAAACTAATGGAAATATTTCCTTTTGCATTTTCCGGGAATGCGTATTTTAAAGCATTGGTAAGCAGTTCATTTACAATCAACCCGATAGGCACCGCCGTGTCAACATCCAATTCCAACCGGTCCATGGCACATTCAATTTTTACTTTATCATCGGCGTCAAACGTGTCTAAAATACCTTCACCCAAATTAAGAAAGTAGTCTTTCATTTCGATGCTTCCCAAATTTTCTCCCTGATATAATTTTTGGTGGATGATGCCCATGGATTGTACCCGGTTCTGACTGGCAATCATGGCATCTTTGGTGGCGGAATCTTCCAATTGTGCCGATTGTAAAGCGATTAAGCTTTTAACGAGTTCCAGATTATTCTTGACACGGTGATGGATTTCCTTTAGAAGAAGTTCATTTTGTTGGTTTTTACTGTCCAATTCAATATTCAATGCTTGTAATGTCTTTCTTTTTTTACTGATGTTTTTAAGACTGAAATACATACCCATGAGTCCCAGAGCTAGTAATACTGCAATGCCCACGTACAATAATTGGGTTTTACGTTGTTGTGCTATTTGAGAATCTTGTGCCGTAATGGTTTCATCTTTTTGTGCCGTTTCGTATTTTACCAAAAGTTCCGATTGCAGGCTTTTAATGGTTTCTTTGTGCATGGAGTCCTTTAAAACCTCGGCCAACTCGTTGTATTTAAGTGCTTCAGCATACTGGTTTAAATGCTTAAGACAGTTGGACAATGCTTCATACCTGCGCCATAAAAAATTGGGTTCATTAAAGGTAATGGCATAGGTTACACCTTCATTCAAATAGGGTAGGGCAGCTTCGTAATTTTCTTGGGCCAAATAGGTTTCTCCCACATAATGTGCATAACCACCACCAATGGCGTCTCCATACAGTTTTTTAGCTTCTGTTAAAACGTACAAAAAATCTTTAAGAGCCTTATCGTATTCGCCCAAATTCTTATAGGCACTGCCTCTGCCGTTGTAGGCTTTTAGAATATCATTATCCCCAATGCCTAATTCCTTAAAAATACGGATGGTTTCATTGCTTTGTTGTAATACTTTTTGATAATCCTTATTTTGCAGATAGGTTTCAATGGTAGCTGAATAGGCAAAACCCAACTCTTCTTGATTGTTGAGTTTTTTTATGAGGAGGATGCCTTTATCTGCATATTGAACAGCCGAAAAGGTATTATGGGTCAAGGTATAAATATCCGCCAGGTTTATATAATTGAGAGCCAAACTTAATTCGTTTTTGGATGCTTTACAAAGCGCAATGGTTTTAAAAGCCTCTTTTTCGGCAAGATTATATTGTTTCCGACTGATATAGTCTGAAATAATATTACCATGAAGTTCAATACTTTTAACTGTGTCCTTTAAAGAAACATAGAGTTCCAAAGCTTTTTTGTCATAATACAAAACGGAATCAGGGGTTTTAAAGATGTAAAAATGGTAGGAATGCCAATTGGCCAAATTCGCATACGATTGGGCAATTAAAGAGCTATCGCCATTTTTTATTACTGCTTTTAAGGTTTTATGGGCTTTTTGGTAAGCGATGGTGGAATCTTTATAAACAGTTACATGGGTTGTAACCCAATCAACATCGGAATCCAAAGCTACTTTTGGTTTTTGTGCAAATGAAAGTTGAAGACAAAACATAAGCAGTATGCATGCTGCATGTAATTTAAAATGGAACAAAACAGAGGTGCCGTTTTGGTTTTCTTCCGTCATTTTACCGTTAAGTTGTTGGGTCAATAATTTTATAAGTTGCGAACCAAAACCGGTGCCTTTGGGCGCTAATCCGGCTGTTTTACCAATACCGTTATCAACAACTTTCAACGTTAAGGTTTCTGGATTTGATTTTGATAAACTAATGGAAATATTTCCTTTTGCATTTTCCGGGAATGCGTATTTTAAAGCATTGGTAAGCAGTTCATTTACAATCAACCCGATAGGCACCGCCGTGTCAACATCCAATTCCAACCGGTCCATGGCACATTCAATTTTTACTTTATCATCGGCGTCAAACGTGTCTAAAATACCTTCACCCAAATTAAGAAAGTAGTCTTTCATTTCGATGCTTCCCAAATTTTCTCCCTGATATAATTTTTGGTGGATGATGCCCATGGATTGTACGCGGTTCTGACTGGCAATCATGGCATCTTTGGTGGCGGAATCCTCCAATTGTGCCGATTGTAAGGCAATCAAGCTTTTAACCAGTTCCAGATTATTTTTTACACGGTGATGGATTTCCTTTAGAAGCAATTCATTTTGTTGGTTTTTGGCAGCCAATAATTTATTTGTTTTTGTACGGGCCATATAACTTCTATATCCAACAAACAGGAATCCTAAAAGTAAAAAAGCAACACCCACACTAAGCCATTGTACCAACCGTTGTTGGGTAAGTTGTGTTTTTTGTGATGCTATGGTGCTTTCCTTTTTTTCGGTTTCATATTGGGTCAATAGGTTCGACATGGTTTTGTCGCTTTCTGCTTTGGCGGTGCTATCGCGCATTGTTCTTGCTTTCTTTTGGTACTCCAATGCCAATGGGTAATTGCCCATTTTTTCATAAATAGTGCTTATATGCCCATAATTTTCAGTTAAGTTGGCCAAATCCTTGTCTTCTTCTTGAAAGTTTACCGTTTGAAGTTGGTATTTTAAGGCTTCTGGATAATTGCCCGTTAACAGATTGATCTCGCCTAAATTGGCAATAACGGTAACGGAAGCATTTCTGTAGTTGGTTTGTTTTGAAAGTGTTAAAGCCTCTTGATAATCTATCATGGCATCAGAATATTTACCCAGCCTTTTAAGGGCATTTCCACGGTTATTCAAAAAATCGCATAAATTCATGGCGTTGAACCCTAATGATTTTGCCAAGGTAAGTGCTTTATCAAAATACATAAACGATTTTTTGGGTTGGTGCATTCCAATGGTAGCACTTCCTGCGTTGGTATAACTGTAAACCAACTCCTCATTCAAATCATTTTTTTTACAAAATTCTATGTTTTTCAAGGCATATTCCAATGCCTCTTTATACCGTTCTTGTCTGTATAAATCTTCGGATATTCGAGTATGGGCTCCTGCAATTCCGGCTATATCGTTTATAGATTCCATAAGTCGCAACGCTTTTAAGTCGCTTTGCATGGCGTTTTCCAATGCGCCCCCTTTTTTATAGACCCAGCCAATTTTAAAAAGCGTAGTGGCTTGCCCTTTTTTGTCATCAATTGCGGCATATCCACTTAGTGCTTTATCAAAATGATGGGATGCAGAATCCAACTCTAATAAGTTGGCATGGATACTACCTTTCATTTCATTGAATTTAGGTTTCCAATTGTCACTTTGCAAATTATTGGCAAGTGTCACGGCTTGTCGCGCATAAATTAGGGCTTTTTTCAAATCGGTATTGGAAGCAACAGTTACAATGTCTTCCAACAGCTCTAATTTATTACTGTTTTTTGTTTCTTTTGAAAGTAATAAGTCAAGACTGTCTATGGATGCGTTTTGTGCAAATGAACATTGAAAGCAAAATAGAAGGAATATAAAAACAGTCCTTAATATAAAGAAGAATCTAATAAAGGAAATTGGCATAAAGTCTTTTTCTTGATAATTAATTCAGCTTCAAAAAAGACTTAGGGAGTACTAAGGCGTAATATTATAGAAAATATTGAATATTAACAAATTTTTTCAAGGGTATTCATGAATTATGTTATGGAATTAAAAAACAATTAAGGTTTTCTAAGTATTTTTAACAACAAAGATGGCATGATATTTAGTTCAATATTGCACAACAACTGAAAAACAAGTTTCTATATCTAATTAAAATGGCGCTTTCCAAAAGTTTAAATAGATTTGATTAGACTTTAAATCTTTAAGCTATGAAATCAAAACTACTTTTTTTATTATTCACACTGCCTTTTTTAGGTATCTCCCAAACCCCAATCAGTACTTATGAAAGCCCGAACGGCTCTACGTATTCAATTCTAAGTACATCGCCAATTTTAGACCAAAGTGCTACCGGTGCCAATGTAACTTGGACCTTTGATATGCTTTCCCAAACAGGGGTATCTTCGGATAGCTACGCAGCTCCGTCCGCAGCGGAACTAATTACGTTTCCAGGAACAACCTCGGTGGCCACGGTTACCAGAGGTACCGATGTAACCAAGATTTTTACCAAAAATACCGCTAATACGCTTTCAATAACTGGAGCCGAGGCAGAAGGTTTATTGTTAAATTATAGTACAGATAACGCCTTGATTGGAACTTTACCGTTGAATTTTGGTTATGCCAATACAGATAATGTAGCAGGAACTTTTGTTTATAACACCACCACCAACGGAACATTTTCCGGCACCCTTACCGCATCAGTGGATGCCTATGGGACTCTGGTAATGAATGATTTAGGTGCAGGTGCCTTTAATGCGCCCGTTACACGACTTAAAGTACTTCAGAATTTAAACTTATCGGTTTCTATAATCACTGGGAACGCAACACAAACATCCTATAATTATTACGACATTAACGGGAATCTTGTTCTTAGAACAACCACAGCCAGTATTACGGTTCCTTTATTAAGTATAAGTACAACCACTTCTATTTATGAACGCTTATTAACGGGAGCTTTAAGTACCTTTGAAAACGAACTTTCTGAAAACAAGTTCCGCATTTCCCCAAATCCAATAATAGATGATTTGAATTTGACCTTTGATACTGCTGTGTCTATTAAATCAATCCTTATATCTGATATAAGTGGCAGACAAATTTTGAAAGTGGATACAAGTGAAAAAACCTTAAAAGTAAACCAGTTGAATGCGGGCATTTACATCGTTACAATTTCTACGGATAAGGGAGTGATGTCACAGAAGATTATTAAGCAATAGATGGTAATTTGAATTAAGTACAGGATAAAAATTTAATCATTGTAATTCCCCGATGCTCAGCATCGGAGGTATTAGAAGAAAGTTTGAAAACGGATGGTTTTCATAAAATATTAAAACTTTCTTCCGTTTGACACCTTGATGGCTCTGCCTCGGGGTAGTTCATTTAAGTTCAAATCATTAAAACAAGCTTTTTCATTAAGTCTTCCCCTTTTTTTAAGGGGAGGTGCCGATAGGCGGAGGGGTCTTTAGAGTAATTATTTTGATACTATGAGAGGTTTTTGTCACGCACTTAACAAAAAAACACTTTTCAGACAGCCTATTTTTTCATATTGAAAACCCTTATACCGAAGCCGCTTTTTCTTTTTTGGCCGAAAAATCCACTTCTATTTGATTATTTATAATATCGTCAAAGGTTTCCCTTTTTCTAATAAGGTGTGCTTTGTCTTTGTACCATAATACTTCCGCTGGTCGGAATCTGGAATTATAGTTACTGGCCATAGAGAAGCAATATGCACCGGCGTTTTTAAAGCATAAAATATCGCCTTCATTAATTTCGTTGATGCGTCGGTTATTTCCAAACGTATCGGTTTCACAGATGTAGCCTACCACGGTATAAAAACGCTCACGCCCTTTTGGGTTTGAAATATTTATAATTTCGTGGTGCGAGCCATAAAACATCGGCCTTATTAAATGGTTGAATCCAGAATCCACTTGGGCAAAAACCGTTGATGTGGTTTGTTTGATGGCGTTTACTTTGGTCAAAAAGTTACCGGATTCACTCACCAAAAACTTCCCAGGCTCAAAAGCCAAGGTTAAATCCTTGCCATATTCTTTACAGAACGCATTGAATTTGCTGGAAAGTTTTTCGCCCAGTTCCTCAATATTGGTTTCAATATCACCAGGTTTGTAAGGCACTTTAAAACCGGAACCAAAATCGATAAAATCCAGATTTTTAAATTGTTTTGCGGTTTCAAACAGTATTTCGCTGGCATATAAAAACACTTCAATATCCAAAATATCGCTACCGGTATGCATGTGTATGCCATTTATGGTCATTTTGGTATTTTGTACAATACGTAGAATATGAGGTATTTGATGAATGGAAATTCCGAATTTAGAATCGATATGCCCTACCGAAATATTGGCATTTCCACCAGCCATAACGTGTGGATTAATACGGATACAAACAGGCGTTTTTGGGTGTTTTGTACCAAATTGCTCTAATATGGATAGGTTGTCAATATTGATTTTAACCCCTAATTTGGCGGCTTCTTCAATTTCGGACAACGACACGCCGTTGGGTGTAAATATTATTTGTTCTGGTAAAAAACCGGCAGCCAATCCCAATTGCACTTCTTGAATGGAAACCGTATCGATACCAGAACCCAACGAATTAAAAAACTTTAATATCGATATATTTGATAATGCTTTAACAGCATAATTTATTTTAAGACTTTTTACGCTTTTAAAAGCATTTGTTAAGCTTTTGTATTGCGATTCAATTTTTTCGGCATCATAAACATATACCGGACTTCCAAAATCCTGTGCTATTTTCAGCAATTGATTTTCCAACATAATTTTCAAATTTTTGTCAAAGATATTTCTTTAGAATAAATAAAAAAGGAATTAGCGAAAAATTATACAAATTAAACAAAATGTTAAATATATAACAATTGCGTTTGGGTAATAAATGGTACTCATTATCGTTTAAACACTTCCTTAAATTGATAGAAAATACGGTCAATGAGTCTTAAATCTTCAGTAATTATTTCTGCTAAGTCTGTCATTTCCTGTTTAAACACTACTTCTTTATGGTAGGAAGTTATGAGCTTTTGAGGTAGTTTGACATCTATAAGATATTTCCCTTCTTTATCTTGAATTAAAGACATGGTTTTAATCTCACCGTTAATGACTCCAAATTCGGTATCAGGATAGTTGTCAAGTTTTACATGAACTCGCTGACCGGTTTTTATTTTACCAGAATTTTGTATAGGTGTTTTGAGTTTTGCAATATACGATGAATTCTCTGTTGGTATTATCGTGAATATTAAATCCCCTTGCGTAACCGTTTGATTAACATTCCAATAATTTAGAAAAACCACTTTTCCATTAATATTCGATTTAAAAACATATTGGTATTCCCAATAAATGCCAATACATTAATTTTAATGGATTTTTTATTGGTCTCAAATAGAGTTAAAACTATGTACTTTAGTGCATCTCGCTTTAGCTTCTAAAAATTTTGCCACGAATCGCACGAATTTTCACGAATTCTCTCGTTTCCTGAAAAGGTGGGCGTAAATAATTTACTATCTATTTCACGAATGCAACAGACTTTCAGTCTGTTTTAAAAACCTATGGCACTTTAGTCCATAGTGGTTTATTTGGTAAAAATCATGAATTTAAGAAATTGCCACTATAGTAAAATTATTGCTCGAAGACAAAAAAATATAATTTAAGAATAAAATAAATAACATTGTAAACTTGATTTTTAAGTTTTCATAATTTATTATTAGGGTAAGTTAACATGATTATTTACATTTGCTAACTATAACCATTTAGCACATTATGAATTTACACGAATATCAAGGTAAGGAAATTTTAAGCAGCTTTGGGGTACGTATCCAAAGAGGTATTGTTGCACAAAACGCTCAGGAGGCAGTTACTGCTGCAAAACATTTAACAGCAGAAACGGGCACGAGTTGGTATGTTGTAAAGGCACAGATTCACGCAGGTGGCCGTGGTAAAGGCGGAGGTGTTAAACTTGCCAAAAACCTTAAGGAAGTAGAAGAAATAGCTGGGAACATTATAGGGATGAACTTGATTACGCCACAAACATCGGCTACCGGGAAGCGTGTGCACCAAGTTTTAATTGCTGAAGATGTTTATTACCCAGGCGAAAGCGAAACGAATGAGTTTTATATGTCCGTATTATTGAACAGAGGGACGGGTAGAAATATGATTATGTATTCTACTGAAGGCGGCATGGATATAGAAACCGTTGCTGAAGAAACGCCACATTTAATATTTACTGAAGAAATAGACCCCAATGTTGGGTTGTTGCCTTTTCAGGCAAGACGCATCGCTTTCAATTTAGGATTGTCTGGGAATGCGTTTAAGGAAATGACGAAATTTGTGACCAGTCTTTATACCGCTTATGTGGAATCGGATTCGTCTTTATTTGAAATTAATCCTGTTTTAAAAACAAGCGATAACAAAATATTGGCTGTTGATGCGAAGGTAACCATTGACGATAATGCCCTTTACAGACATAAAAAATATGTGGATTTACGTGATACGCGTGAAGAAAGTGCCATTGAAGTAGAAGCAGGAGAGCTGGGTTTAAACTATGTAGACCTTGACGGAAACGTGGGTTGTATGGTGAACGGAGCAGGTTTGGCCATGGCTACTATGGATTTAATTAAGCAAGCAGGAGGTGAGCCAGCTAACTTTTTAGATGTTGGTGGTACTGCTGATGCTGCTCGTGTAGAAGCGGCTTTTAAAATCATATTAAAGGATCCCGCTGTAAAAGCTATTTTAATCAATATTTTTGGTGGTATTGTACGTTGCGACCGTGTGGCGCAGGGGGTTATTGATGCCTATAAAAACATGGGAACCATCAAGGTGCCCATTATTGTACGTTTACAGGGTACCAATGCAGATATCGCAAAAGAATTGATTGATAATTCTGGTTTAGCTGTTTTAAGTGCTACCGAGTTTCAGGAAGCTGCCGATAAAGTGCAGCAAGTATTAGTGGGTTAATTTCCTGCGAATCCCGATAGCTATCGGGAAGGAATCTCATAAAACAAAAAGAGCACATTAACTATTGCTCTTTTTGTTTGTTTTAGAATGTAATAAACTCTTCTTTTTTATAAATTTTTTAGGTGTCGCTTTCGCGGAAGTTTCGCTTTTTTCAGTAACCGCTTTGGATTTTGGAACTTCCTCTTTTTTGGAATTTGAGTTTTTCGGTGGCATCGGTCCACGCAAGTGAATCACCAATCCATTTAAAAAATTCCGTAATATTTGGTCGCCACATTCCATGTACTTGGGGTGGTCTTCTTTTCTAAAAAAAGCACCTAATTCGCTTGTAGAAATTCTGAAATCCACCAGCTCTAAAATTTTAACAATATCATCATCCCGAAGCTTTAAAGCGACGCGCAGTTTTTTTAAAATATCATTGTTTGTCATATCTATAATTTAATATCCAAATTTGTGTTACCGTTTATCGATAGCTCACCCATGGAGTTGCTTTTCTAGCGTTTTTCGAATTTTTGTAAAGATACCTTAAAAAATTGTTTTATTTTTTATTATTATTGGATAATTAATATATTATAATTATCTTATATTCAATTAGTTAAAAATTATTTTACGTCGTTTCAAATCATTACAATCCATGTTTTTTTGTATGGTCAATTTATGTTTTCGAGATGAAAGAAATGATATTCACGACCAAATACCCACGTCTTTTCGATAAGTTACATCATATCTACGATTATTAAATTACTCTTGTGTGTATCTTTATGTTATTAATTAATTAATCCCTTAAGTCATGATTAATAGAGTAGAAAAGTTAAGTCTTTTGTCCGAGATGATCGCTTTCGCGAAGTACGATAAAGACATAAAGCATATAGAGTATAATTTTCTGCTTGGAGTCGCTAAACAATTAGAGATTTCTCGCGAAGATTTTGACTATTTGATAGAGCACCCCATAAACTATATCCATTTAAAATCGCACAGCGAACGCATTGTACAATTCCATCGTTTGGTTTTATTGATGAATATAGAAAATCAGGGAGATAACAACTCAAAAGGTGCCATAAAACTTTACAACTTTGGGCTGCGTATGGGGCTTAGCCATGAGTCCATTACAAAAGTATTGTATTTAATGGAAAGTTTTCCTAACAAAATAGTGCCACCAGATGTGTTGATAGATATTTTTAAAACACAGTATAATTAATCATTGTTTTATCGTAAATTAAAGCTGTCTGAAAACAGATTTACTAGAATATTGGTTTCATTGAATGCCACACAACGTATAGCGAATATGGTTCCGTTTCAATGAATTATATCCAAAGCAAAACGAATTTATATTTTTTCCTAAAAAGTACATAGAACTCATTTAAAGTTTTTGGATTGACTAAAAAATTAATCATTTTGTGACCAGTTGAAGGCTTTTTTTAGTTGCATACAGGGCAAACGCCTTTAAAAAATGTTCTTATATGGTCCATGATAAACTCCTTTGTTTAATATGGTTTTTTGCTTTGTGCATCTCAGTGCAATAGCTGCAACACAAAGGCATACAAAACATTACACGTCCCGATGGCTCTCGGAACCACAAAGATCATTAAGGACATAAAAGCGTTTGCCCTGTCCCGTTAGGGACTTCATTTGGGTAGTGGCATATCAATACGCTGGTTTTCTGTGCCTT